>CABUVC010000012.1 GCA_902494855.1 uncultured Collinsella sp. | reverse complement strand
GCTCGCGCTCAAGCTCTTCCACGGCATCGGGGTCCCACGCGCCGTCGCGCAGCATATCGAGTGCCCGGCGCCACACCCGCACCACGTTGAATGCGTAATCGGGGTTCTTCATGCGCCCCTCGATCTTGAGCGACGCCACGCCGGCATCTACAAGCTCAGGCAGATGTGCAATACCCAGATAGTCGCGCGGGCACAGCAGGCGATCTCCCTCGACGGCGACAACGCTCTGTCCCGCCTCGTCCACCAGGTCGTACGCCAGACGGCACGGCTGTGTGCAGTCGCCGCGCATCGCCGATCGTCCACGCCGCAGGGCCGAGAACTCGCACGCCCCCGAATAGCCGATGCAAATCGCACCGTGGCAGAATACCTCGATGGGCACGCCCGTGGCACAGAGCGCCGCAATCTCGTCGACCGTCAGCTCGCGCGCCGTCGTCACGCGCTCGACCCCCAACTCATCGGCGGCAAGCCGCACGGCGCCTTCGCTATGAACGCCCGCCTGCGTGGACAGGTGAATCTCGACCCCGGGAATCGCCGCGCTCAGCGCGCAGGCCAACCCGGCATCGGCCACAATCAGAGCATCGGCGCCCAGCTCCAGTGCATGAGCTCCCAACGCCACCGCGTCGGACAACTCATCGTCAAACACGAACACGTTGAGCGTCACGTACACACGCACGCCATGGGCATGCGCCACGGCGCAGCCGCGCGCAAACTCGTCATCCGTAAAGCCGTGGGCGCTCACACGGGCGTTAAAGCCGCCCAACCCCGCATAGATGGCATCGGTACCCGCGGCGATAGCCGCAAGCATCTGGTCGAGTCCGCCCGCCGGCGCCAGCAACTCGGGCAGCGCCGCACCGGCAGCATCCAATCCAGTCTCGTATTGTCCGCTCGGCCCCATCGCCCGAATCGCCATCGACAAACTCCTTACCAAGGTATGCATTCACTCTGAAAAATGCCGTCTTCCAGCATACACGAGGCCTCGCGCGCCCCGTTTGGTTTATCGTGTAATAACTTATGTCCATCCTGCCCCGACGGCACATCCACCGTCCGGCACGACATACCTGGAGGTCAATATATGGGTCCTCGCCAACGACAGGGACACAGCCGTTCAAAGACGCACGCCCTGCCCATAATCCTGCTCTCGTTTTTGGGCTTTCTGCTGATTGCGGGCGTGGCGTTTGGCATCGGCATGGTCGGCAACGTCAACCGCTGGCTGTCCGATCTGCCCGACTACACCGACGCCAACGCGTATCTGGTGAGCGAGCCCACCGAGATCGTCGACTGCAACGGCAACAAGATCGCGAGCTTCTACACGCAAAACCGCAAGTCTATCACCAAGGACGAGGTCTCCCCCTACGTGCTGCAGGGCACCGTTGACGTCGAGGACGAGCGCTTCTACGAGCACGGCGGTATCGACCTGTGGGGTATCGCGCGTGCTGCGGTGGCAACCCTCGGCGGCGGGCACGAAGGCGCCTCGACGATCACCCAGCAGCTTGTGCGCAACACCATCCTGCAGGAGGAGCAATTCGACTCGACCATTGAGCGTAAGGTGCGCGAGGCCTACGTCGCCATCAAGATGGAGGACATGTACTCCAAAGACGAGATCCTCATGATGTACCTCAACACCATCTATTACGGCCACGGCGCCTACGGCATCGAGGCCGCAGCCGAGACCTATCTGTCCAAGAGCGCCGCCGACCTCACCCTGAGCGAGGCCGCGCTACTCATCGGCCTTCCCAACTCGCCTTCGCAGTACGACCCCACGGTCAATCCCGATCTGGCACTGTCTCGCCGCAACAAGGTTCTCGACAACATGCTGCGCCTGGGCCACATCACCCAGGAGGAGCACGATGCCGCACAGGCCGAGCCCATCACCCTCAACGTGACCGAAATCTCGGGCAGCGGCGTCGACGTTTACTCGCAGCCCTACTTTGTCTCCTACGTCAAGCAGCTGCTGGAGCAGGAGTTCTCGACCGACGTGCTCTTTAAGGGCGGCCTGACCGTCAAGACCACCATCGACCCCACGATGCAGCAGGTGGCAGAGAATGCCGTCCGCGAGCAGCTCGACACGCTCTCACTCGACGGCCTGGACATGGGCATGGTCGTCGTCGACCCCAAGACCGGCTACATCAAGTGCATGGTGGGCGGCTATGACTACAACGCCGACGAGAACCACGTAAACCATGCCACGGCCAAGCGTCCCGTCGGCTCCACCTTTAAGGCCTTTACGCTGGCAACTGCCATCCAAAACGGCATGAACCCCAACGTCACCCTCAACTGCAACTCGCCGCTCAAGGCCAAGGGCACCACGACCGAGGTCCAAAACTACGCCAACCATAGCTATGGCAACATCACGCTTAAGCAGGCGACGGCATACTCCTCCAACACCGGCTACATCCAGGTGGCAGAAGCCGTCGGCAACAGCAAGATCATCTCGCTCGTCAAAAAGCTCGGCATCGATCCCGCCAAGGACAACATCGAGGACGTTCCCGTCATGACCCTCGGCACCGGCTCGATCTCGCCGCTCGAGATGGCCGCCGCCTACGCGACGTTTGCCAACGGCGGCTACTATCGCCAGCCGATCGCCATCACCGAGATTGACTCTCGTACCGGTTCGGTGCTGTACCAGCACACGGACAATCCCTCACAGGTGCTTACCGAGGGCGAGGCCGCCGCGGTCACCGATGTTCTGTCCGGCGTCATGAAGGGCGGCGGTACGGGTGCTGCCGGCGCCCTGAGCGTCAACCAGCCCTATGCCGGCAAGACGGGCACCACCGACAACACCACCAACCTGTGGTTCTGCGGCTATACCCCGCAGCTGGCGTGCGCCCTGTGGACCGGCTATTCCGCGGGCGAGATTCCCATCCAAAAATACGGCACAGACCTGCTGGGCGACAGCACCAACCTGCCTGTCTTTAAGCGGTTTATGAACACCGTTCTGACCGGTACCGAGCGCGAGGAGTTTGCGACCGGAACGGCGCCCACCTACAAGAACAACAGCGTCTGGAAGTTCTACGGCACCAACAACACCAAGAAGACGGAGAACGACGACAAGGACGAGAACGAGGACGAAGAGGAAACCGCCACAACAACGACAACGACGACCACGACCACCGAGACCACGACCACCGAGACCACGGGCGGCGACACCACCGACACCACCGGTACCACCGGTGGCTCGACGGGCGGCTCCACTGGTGGTTCGACCGGCGGCGATGGCGGCACGCCTACGCCTACGCCTACGCCCACTCCCGACCCCTCACCCACGCCTGACGATACGGTCGGCTAGAAATCATCCGGCCATAAGCAACAAGGCCCCCGAGCAGCCTATTGAACTGCTCGGGGGCCTTTTAGTTTGAAGCGACCTGATATGGGCGGTCTTTATACCGGCAGACAAAAAAAGGGGGTACCGACCAACGTCGATACCCCTTACAAGCCGCTATGTCAGCGCACGCAGTGCCGAGCGCACGACCCGCACGCCTACTTGCGAGAATTGCTCAGCTTATTGATCAGCGCCTCAAGACGCTCGCCGTCCTCGGCCGTCTGGGCAATAACCAAAATCGTATCGTTGCCGGCAAGCGAGCCAAGCACATCGGGCAGCTCTGCCGCATCAACAGCGGCGGCGATGCCGGAAGCCGTGCCAGGCTGAGCCTTGATCATAACCAGATTATCGGTGCGCAGAACGCCCGTTACGAGCTCGGAAACCATACGCTGCAGGTGCAGGTCCTCTGCCAGAACATAGATGCCCTCAGGGAGCTTACGCAGCCCCATATCGGCAATATCGCGAGAGACAGTCGCCTGCGTGCAATCAAAGCCCATAGCGCGGAGCTCATCGACCAGCACGCGCTGCGTGCGGACGTCCTTATTGCGCACAATATCTCTAATGGCATCCTGGCGCCCATTGCGTTTTTTAGCCATACAAACCCTCTCTCCAAAAGATGGCGGAGACAATCAATCAGTGATTGAATAGTTTAACGCTATTTGAAGGCTTTTGTGTATAAGAACGCATTTCGAAACAATTCTATGCAAATTTGTTTCGAAATGAGCCGTTTAGGCGGTTTTTGCGCCCGTCCGGTTAAGAAAAGCTGCCAGATGCGTACACATCACGCACCGCGCGGGCTTGGCGCTGGCGATCGGCCCAAACAACAGACCGAGTCCCCGATGGTTATCCTTGAGCGCGGCGACCATCTGACGGGTTCGAGGCGCCTCGAGCATATCACGCATGCGGGCGGAACGCTCGATTGACGACACTCCATGCGGGCTCAGACACAAATTCTCGATGCAGGCGACCAGTCCGGCAAAGTAGAACTTTTGGCTTGCCAGCTTGAGCCGACCACCGCTATCTGCTTCCGAGAGTGAGTCCGCAAGCTCGTCGAGCGCTCGAGTGTCATCGGATATCCTGGCATACATGGTGGGATCAAAGGCATCTGTAAGCTTAGGTGCCACCGCGTGGAAACAAGCGTCGCCGCAGCCGGACACGAATCGTGCCTGCGAGAGCGCATAAGCCATAAACTCAACCGTACGGTACGCCTTGCCGCGCGACAGGCATGCCTCAAACAGCGGACGGCTATACATCACGCCAGAGGTCTGAGCGACTAGGCCGCCTAAAATCAACTGGGGCAGCCCAGTCACCATAGAAGACTCGTCTTCTATGGCAATAGAGGCAGCATCCAAGACGCGCGAATGACGCTCGCGGTGCGCATCGTATCGATCGAGCGACACCGAGGGGAGCACAATGTCTGCCGCAGTATCGCACCCGATATCGACCATCTTGGAAAGGGTCTGCGGAGCAAACCACTCATCGGCGTTCATGGCGATGATTTGAGAGCCGCGCGAGGCATCAAAACCGGCGCGAAGACAAGCGCCACGCTTCGCGTCCTCGACGTCAATCAAATCAATATGGATGTCCCTGTCGGCAGCAACTTGAAGCGAATGGCGCACACCGGGCGCAGCATCGCGGCAAACAACGACAATCTGCAAATCGTAGAGGTCTTGGTTCTGGATACTCTCGAGCGCACGCATCGCATAGCTGGGCGAACCTTCTACCACAAGGATCACCGAAAGTCGCGGATGCGAGCCACGTCGAACCAAGTTATCCGTCCTCTCGACAGCAATGAATCAAATCGTGGTTCATGGTACACCCCGGCAATAAAAGCAATGAGACACCGGTTGTATTGCACGCCAAGAACAGATGTTGCACACGTGCAGCCCACAGATGACAGGTGTCAACGCACGCCGCGTCGAGCCCTCCCCTAGTCGAGAACGACAAGCTCGTCGGGGCCGTAATCCACACCCATAAACGTAAGGCCGCAGGCAGGAGCCGTGGGGCCCGCAGCGGTGCGGTCGCAAGCATCGATAACCTCGCGCATCCACCCGGGTTCACGGCGATGCATGCCAATCTCGACAAGCGTGCCCACGATCGTACGGACCATCGAATGCAGAAACGCATTGCCCTCGATGGTAAACGTCAGGATGTCCTCGCCAAACGCAACCTCATGGCCAAACTCGGCACGCATCACGCAGCGATGCGTGGGCTTGCCAACGGCCGAAGCAACCTTGCAAAAGCTTTTAAAGTCCTGCTCGCCCAGCAGTGCGGGGCAGGCAGCAGACATAGCCTCAACATCCAAGGGATAGCGATGCCACCACACGGCACCGCGGGACAGCACGGGGCGCGCATCTCGATCGGCAATACGGTACGTATACGTACGGGTGCGCGCGTCAAAACGCGCAGAAAAGCCTTTACGGGCTTTGTAGACCTCGTTAATGGCGATATCTTTGGGCAGTAGGGCATCCATAGCCCGCAGCCACCTACGGCGCGTACAAGCGAGCTCAGCGTCCGTTACGGGCACGCTGATGTACTGAGCCACGGCATGCACGCCGGCATCGGTACGCCCCGCGCACGTCAGATCGATCGGGCGGCGAAGCAGCGTCTCGATGGCTCGACGTAGCTCACCCGCAACCGTCATCTGTCCCGGCTGCTCGGCAAATCCGCTATACGACGAGCCATCATAGGCCACGCGAAATACGAGCGTAGCATCAAGCTCGGAAATCGAATTGAAATCAGACGGCGCAGTCATGGGCGCTCCCAACAAACAAGCAACGGTATCGCGACAAAAAAAAGAGGGGTACGCGAACGTACCCCTCGAATATAGCCTATGCAGACGGAATGTCTACTCAGCGGTCTCCTCAGCAGGAGCCTCCTCGACGGCCTCGACCTTCTTGGGAGCAGCGGCCTTCTTGGGGGCCGGAGCAGCCTTCTTGGCCTTAGGCGTGCAAGGCTCGGTGACGAGCTCCATGATAACGATGGGAGCGTTGTCGCCCTTACGGTTACCGAGCTTCATGATGCGGGTGTAACCGCCGTTGCGGTCCTGCCACATGCCCTGAGCAGCCTTGTCGAAGATCTCGGCAACGAGCTGCTTATCGCCGAGCTTGGCGATAGCCAGACGACGAGAGTGCAGGTCGCCCTTCTTGGCCCAAGTGATGATCGGGTCGACGACCGAACGCAGCGCCTTAGCGCGGGTCTCGGTGGTCTTGATGCGGTCGTTCTCGAAGAGGGCCTTAGCAAGGCTCTTCTTCATGGCCTTGGTGTGGCTCGCATCGGTGCCGAGCTTCAGGCCCTTCTTAACGTTGTGACGCATGGTCTAGTTTCTCCTCAAATATGCGAAGCATTAAGCCTTCAGGCTCAGGCCCATGGACTCAAGCTTGTCCTTCACTTCCTCGATCGACTTAACACCGAAGTTACGGATGTTGAGCAGATCGTTCTCCGAGAACTCAACGAGTTGACGGACCGAGTGAATGCTGGCGCGCTTAAGGCAGTTGTAGGAACGGACGGAAAGGTCCAGATCCTCGATCTGCTTGTCCAGCTCGGCGTTGTCGTTGGTGACCTCGGGAGCGAAGATCGAAGCCTCCTCCTCGACCTCGGGGGTCTCGGCAAGGTTCATAAAGGCGGCCATATGCTGGTTGATGATATTGGCAGCCTGGACCACGGCATCGCGCGGGGCGATGGAGCCGTTGGTCTCGATCTCGAGGACAAGGCGGTCGTAGTCGGTGTGCTGACCGACACGGCAAGCCTCAACGAGCTTGGCGCAACGGGAAACCGGCGAGTACAGCGAGTCGACGTGGATCACACCGATGGGATCGTTGTCGCGCTTGTTAGCCTCGCCAGAAACATAGCCGCGGCCATAGCCGATGCGCATGCTCATGGTGAGATGGCCACCCTCGGTAAGCGTAGCGATGTGCTGCTCGGGGTTGACCAGCTCAAACTCGGACGGAATAAAGAAGTCCGCACCGGTGACCTCGCAGGGGCCGTCAACAGAAATGGTGGCGGTCGCCTCGTCGGTCGTGCCGAGAGCCCTGAAGACAAGACCCTTGACATTCAGGACGATGTCGGTGACATCCTCGACCATGTTAGGGATGGTCATGAACTCGTGCTGCGCACCATCGATCTGAATAGCCTCGACGGCGGCACCCTCGAGCGAGGACAGAAGAACGCGACGAAGGGAGTTACCCAGCGTATCGCCGTAACCACGCTCGAGCGGCTCGACGGAGACACGAGCAGACGTCTCGTTGATCTCTTCGACCTGAACCTGAGGCCTAATGAATTCTGACATGTATTACCTCCAGCCTCAGCAGCCCGGATGGACTACTTAGAGTAGAGCTCGACGATGAGCTGCTCGTTGATATCACCGCTGATCTGCTCACGCGTCGGCAGAGCGAGCACGTTACCAGACAGCTTCTCGATATCGACCTCGAGCCAGCCAGGGACCTCAAAGCGCTCGGAGGAAATCAGAGCCTCCTTGATGGGGAGGAGGTCACGGAACTTCTCGCCGACAGCGACGACGTCGCCGGCCTTGACGCGGTAGGACGGGATGTCCACGCGCTTGCCGTTCACGGTGAAGTGACCGTGACGGACGGACTGACGAGCCTCTTTGCGGGTGCGGGCGAAGCCAAGACGGAAGACGACGTTGTCAAGGCGAGACTCAAGGATGATCATGAGGTTCTCACCGGTGACGCCGTTCATCTTACGGGCCTTGTTGAAGTAGCCGTGAAACTGCTTCTCCAGAACGCCATAGATGAACTTGACCTTCTGCTTCTCGCGCAGCTGCATGCCGTACTCAGATTCCTTGCGACGGCGCTTGGGCTGACGGATAGATTCCTTCTTGCTGCTGTAACCGAGCTCAGCGGGATCGATCCCGAGCTGACGGCAGCGCTTAAGAACAGGAGTCCTGTCGATTGCCATATTGATACGATCCTTTCAGTTACACGCGGCGACGCTTCTTGGGGCGGCAGCCGTTGTGCGGAATGGGGGTCTTGTCCTGGATGCTCGAGACCTCGAGGCCAGCAGCCTGGAGGGAGCGGATGGCGGTCTCACGACCGGAGCCGGGGCCCTTGACGAAGACGGAAACCTTCTTCATACCGTGCTCCATGGCCTGCTTGGCAGCAGCCTCGGCAGCCATCTGGGCAGCGAACGGCGTGGACTTACGGGAGCCCTTGAAGCCCACCTGGCCAGCCGACTTCCAGGAAATGACGTTGCCCTGGGGATCGGTGATCGAAACGATCGTGTTGTTGAACGTAGAACGAATGTGAGCCTGGCCCACGGAAATGTTCTTACGGTCCGCGCGCTTCAGACGGGCAGCGCGAACGTTCTTCTTAGCAGTAGCCATCTATCTAGCGCTCCTTATTTCTTCTTCTTAGCACCGATCTGACGCTTCGGGCCCTTGCGGGTACGAGCGTTAGTGTGGGTGCGCTGGCCGCGGACCGGGAGGCCCTTGCGGTGACGAAGGCCGCGGTTGCAGCCGATGTCCATAAGGCGCTTGACGTTCTGGTTGCGCTCACGGCGGAGGTCGCCCTCAACCATGATCTGGTTCTTATCGATATAATCACGGATGGCGTTAACCTCATCCTCGGTGAGGTCCTTAACGCGCGTATCCACGTTAACGTTGCACTCGACGCAAATCTTCGTCGCAGTGGTGCGGCCGATGCCGTAAATGTAGGTCAGACCGATCTCAACGCGCTTCTCACGCGGGAGGTCGACACCATTAATACGGGCCAACGTAGTCTCCTCTCTTAACCCTGACGCTGCTTATGACGGGGGTTCTCGCAAATGACGAGGACCTTGCCATGGCGCCTAATGATTTTGCACTTATCGCACATCTTCTTGACCGAAGGACGTACCTTCATCGTTCTTCCTTTCGGTAGCGCTCAAACTACTTCCCTACTATCTACTCGCCCAGCCGCAGGCGTTTAAAACTATGGCTGGTCTTCACACACAATCCGACCGTAGGTTGAGCTAAGCCTGCAGCCGGAAATGGAGTGCGTGTATGCGTGCCGCTATTTATAGCGATAGGTGATGCGGCCGCGGGTCAGGTCGTACGGGGAAAGCTCCACGACAACCCTGTCACCGGGGAGAATGCGGATGTAATTCATTCGGATCTTGCCAGAAATGTTGCACAGAACCGAATGACCGTTCTCGAGCTCAACCTTAAACATGGCATTGGGCAACGGTTCCTTTACCGTACCCTCGAGCTCAATTGCGTCTTCCTTCTTCACAAGCAATCATCTTTCTCTAGAAAACGACAGCGATTGAGTATTCTACAATACGCATGCACGCATCGTAGTATCTTCGTAATGGCTCCACAACTAAGCGGAACTTGTTACATTTGAAATGTTAAGGCGTGCATTTGACGCAAGCCCTACATTTCACCGCCCTGCAAGGAACACCAAGCACCTTGGGCATCCGTGGTGAGAATCACCGGACCGTCATTGGTAATGGCGACGGTGTTCTCGTAGTGCGCGGCGGGCAGGTGGTCGTTGGTCGTAACAATCCAACCGTCGGAGCCCGTGCTCACATGGTTGGAACCCATCGTAACCATCGGCTCGATGGCAATGACCATGCCGGCCTGGAGGCGAACGCCCCTCCCCTTCTTTCCATAGTTAGGAACGTTGGGGTCCTCGTGCATCACGCGGCCAATGCCATGACCCACATAGTCGCGAAGCACGCCGTAACCGTGAGACTCGGCGAGGGACTGAACGGCATAACCGACGTCCCCGATATGGTTACCAGGAACAGCCTGCTCGATGGCAGCCTTAAGGCAATCGCGCGTGACCTCGCACAAAGCCTTGGCTTCGGGCGTGGGGGTGCCGACGAAAAACGTCCATGCGTTATCGCCGACCCAACCGTCGACAACGGCTCCCGTATCGATGGAGATGATATCGCCATCGCGCAGGATCATGTCGGGGTTGGGAATACCGTGGACCACGGCATCGTTGATCGATGCGCAAATGGTCCCCGGGAACCCGCCGTAACCCTTAAAGGCCGGGGTGCCGCCATGCATGCGGATAATCTGCTCCGCGAGCTGATCGAGCTCAAAGGTGGAAACGCCGGGGCGCACCATGGCTCCAACGTGGCGGAGCGCCATCTTAGATAGCGCTCCTGCCTTCTTCATCTGCTCGATTTGCGTTGCAGACTTAATCTTGATCATAGACCGAGAGCCTCTTTGACATCCCCGTACACGGTCTCGCGAGCCTGGTCACCGTTGACCGACTTGAGCAGACCCTGGCCACGATAGTAGTCGACGAGCGGGCTCGTGGACTTCTCGTAGACGTCGAGACGGTTCTTGATGGTCTCGGGCTTGTCGTCGTCGCGCTGATACATCTCGCCGGCGCACTTGGGGCAGGTAGCATCGGCAGCGGTGCCGGTGTAACCGCAGGCGCGGCAGGTGCGACGCGAAGACAGACGATCGATGATGACCTCGGGGGCCACGTCGACCAGAAGGGCGCAGTCGATCTCGCGACCCATGGCGGAGAGCTCGGAATCGAGCGTCACAGCCTGGGCGGTGTTGCGCGGGAAGCCGTCGAGGATGAAGCCCTGCTGGGCGTCATCGGCGGCAAGGCGCTCCTTGACAAGGTCGATCACGAGCTGGTCGGGAACGAGCTCGCCAGCGTCCATGTACTTCTTAGCCTGAATACCAAGCTCGGTGCCACCCTTGACGGCAGCACGCAGCAGGTCGCCCGTGGAAATGTGAGCGACGCCAAACTCGGCGACGAGCTCCTGTGCGACGGTGCCCTTACCGGCACCCGGAGCTCCGAGCAATACGAGGTTCATGAGCAATCCTCCTCTAGCCTATTTAAAGAATCCATCGTAATCATACATCTTGATCTGGCCTTCGAGCTTATCGACCGTGTCGAGCACGACGCCGACCATGATGAGGATGGACGTGCCGCCAAATGCCTGGATCAGATGGTTACCCGTGAAGGAGAAGATGATCGAAGGCACGATGGCGATGAGCGCCAAAAAGACAGCGCTGGGAAGCGTAATCTTGTTGAGCGCGTTCTTGATGTAGGCCGCGGTAGCCCTACCCGGACGCACGCCCGGAATAAAGCCGCCCTGCTTCTTAAGGTTATCGGCCGTGTCATCGGGGTTGAACACCATGGAGGTGTAGAAGTACGCGAAGAACACGATGAGGACAACGTTAAGCACCCAGTTGAGCCAACCGGTCGAAAGCGCAGAGGCAACTGCCTGAATCCAGCCGATGCCGGGGAAGAACACGGCAATCTGAGCCGGGAAGTACAGCAGCGCCGAAGCGAAGATGATCGGCACGACGCCCGCGGTGTTGACCTTGATGGGCAGGTAGGTGGTCTGTCCACCCATCATGCGACGGCCCACGACGCGCTTGGCGTAGGAGACCGGAATGCGGCGCTGGCCGCGCTCAAGGAAAACGATCAGCGGGATAACCAGCAGGATGATGGCGCAGATGATCACCATGGTGATGATGCCACCGGCATTGCCCTCGGTGCTGGAGAAGATAGCCTGCGGCAGACCGGCCATGATGTTCGCAAAGATGATCAGCGACATGCCATTGCCGATACCGCGCTGGGTGATGAGCTCACCAATCCACATGATCAGCATGGCGCCCGCAGTGAGCGTGCCGACGACCATGAGGTCGAAGATGATCTCGGGAGCGCCGGCGCCATTAAAGCTGATGCCGAAGCTCTTAAAGAGGAAGAGGTAACCCACGGAGTTGAGGATTGCCAGAGCCAAGGTGAGGTAACGCGAATACTGCGTAATCTTGGTCTGACCGACCTCGCCCTCGCGGGCAAGCTCATGCAGGGAAGGCACGACGGCCTGGAGCATCTGGAGGATGATCGAGCTGGTGATGTAAGGCATGATGCCCAGCGAAAACACCGACACATAGCTCAACGCGCCGCCAGAGAAAAGATTCAGGAGGGCCATAGCACCTGCGGCGACCGAATTGTTATCGGTCGAGAAAAGGCCCAGCATCCCCTGGAAGGGAATGCCGGGCACAGGAACGTGCGCACCAATGCGGTACACGACGAGCATAGCTATGGTAAAAAGAATCTTTTCGCGCAATTCTTTGATGCGGAAAGCATTCTTAAGACCATTTAGCACGGCAGCTCGACCTTTCCGCCGGCGGCCTCGATCTTGGCCTGCGCAGAAGCGCTGACCTTGTCGACCTTGACCGTGAACTTCTTGGTGAGCTCACCATTGCCGAGCACCTTGACGGGCTCGAACTCGCTCTTGGTGATGCGAGCGGCCTTAAGAGCGGCACCGTCGATCACAGCGCCATCCTCGAACTTACGCTCGAGACGCTCAACGTTAACAGCGGTGTACTCGATACGACGGGGGTTGCGGAAGCCCGGAAGCTTGGGCAGGCGCATAGCCAGCGGAGTCTGGCCACCCTCGAAGCCGGCACCCTTGGTGCCGCCAGAGCGGGAACCCTGGCCCTTCTGGCCGCGGCCAGAAGTGGTGCCGTGACCCGAAGAATTGCCACGGCCGACGCGCTTACGGTTCTTGGTGGAACCGGGCGCGGGAGTAAGATCGTGAAGCTGCATTTGCTACTCCTCTACAATCTCGACAAGGTGCTTGACCTTGAAGATCATGCCGCGGACGGACTCGTTGTCAGCAATCTCGCGAACCTCGCGGATCCTGTGGAGACCGAGGGCACGGACAGTACGGACCTGGTCCTGCTTGCAACCGTTGGTGCTGCGGACCTGCTTGATCTTGATGGTGTCAGCCATGCTTAGTTCTCCTTACCGACGAACATCTCGGAGACCGTCAGGCCACGGCGAGCCGCGACGTCCTCAGGGCTGGAGAGCTCCTTGAGGCCCTCGACGGCAGCCTTGATGATGTTGAGGCCGTTGTCGGTACCGAGGGACTTGGACAGGACGTTCTTGATGCCAGCAAGCTCAAAGAGGGGACGCACAGCGCCGCCGGCGATAACGCCGGTACCCTCGACAGCGGGCTTGATGATGATGCGGCCGGCACCAAAGTGGCCGAGAACCTCGTGCGGGATGGTGCCCTGCTCGGTCACCGGCACGTGGAACATGTTCTTCTTGGCATCGAGAGACGCCTTGGAGATGGCCAGGGGCACCTCAGCGGACTTGCCCATGCCAACGCCGACGTTACCCTTGCCGTCGCCAACGACGACGAGAGCGACGAGGCTCATGCGACGACCACCCTTGACGGTCTTCGACACGCGGTTGATGTAAACGACGCGCTCCTCGAACTCGGAGGCCTCGCGCTGCTGCTTCTGATTACGAGCCATGTGCTACATACCTCCTAGAACTCGAGACCGGCGGCACGAGCACCGTCGGCGAGGGCCTTGACGCGGCCATGGTAGATACGGCCACCACGATCGAAGGCGACCTTGGTGATGCCGGCCTCGATGGCGCGCTTGCCAACGAGCTGACCGACCTTCTCCGCAGCCTCCTTGTTCGAGGTGTGGGTGCCCTTGAACTCGGCCTCGAGGGTCGAGGCAGAGACGAGCGTCAGGCTGGAGCCCTTGCTGTCGTCGATGATCTGGGCATAGATGTTGGCGTTAGTACGGGTCACGCGAAGACGCGGACGCTCGGAGGTACCCGAGACCTTGCCGCGAACACGACGCTGACGACGCTTGAGGCCTTCCAGCTTCGCCTTATGCTTGTTCATACGTAAACTCCTAAAAAGGTTGATCTTGCCAGCACCTGACGGGGTGCTGGTCTTATGCGAGTGAGTCGGTTACGACTACTTGGCGGCCTTACCCAGCTTGCGGCGGATGTGCTCGCCAACGTAGTGGATACCCTTGCCCTTGTAAGGCTCGGGAGGACGATGGCCGCGGATCTCAGCGGCGATCTGACCGACCTGCTGCTTGTTGATACCCTTGACGTTCACGTGGGTGTTGTCGGGAACCTCGAAGGTGATGCCCTCGGGAGCCTCGACGATCACGGGGTGCGAGAAGCCCAGGGAGAACTCGAGGTTCTTGCCCTTCTGCTGCACGCGGTAACCGACGCCGGCGAGCTCGAGCTTCTTCTCGAAGCCCTCGGAAACGCCAACCACCATGTTGTGGATGAGGGCGCGGGTGAGGCCGTGGCGGGCACGGGTCTCACGCTCGTCGTCGGGACGGGAAACGGTGAGGACGTTGTCCTCGACGTTGATAGCGAGCTTCTCAAAGACATCGAGCTCGAGCTGGCCCTTGGGGCCCTTGACGACAACGTTGTTGCCGTTGACTGCCACTTCGACTCCGGCGGGAATCTGGACAGGCTTATTACCGATACGAGACACGGTGATCTCCTTTCCTTCTACCTACCGAGCGAATTACCAGACGTAAGCGATGATCTCGCCGCCGACGTTGTGCTTGCGAGCATCGCGGTCGGTCATGACGCCATGGCTGGTGGAAATGATGGCGGTACCAAGGCCACCGCGGACGCGGGGCATGTCGGCAACGCCGGTGTACTTACGCAGGCCCGGCTTGGAAATGCGGCGGATGCCGTTGATGACCTTAGCCTTCTTGGGACCATACTTAAGCGTGATGTGCAGAGTCTTCTGGGGAACGGTGTCCTCGACATCGTAGCCCTCGATGTAGCCCTCCTCGTGCAGAACACGAGCGATCTCGACGAGCTTCTTGCTGCTCGGCATGGAGACCGTGGCCTTGTTCACAGAGTTAGCGTTACGGATGCGCGTAAGCATATCTGCGATCGGGTCTGTAAGGTTCATACAGATTCTCCTTCGTTCTTGATGAACACGTGCTCTTGGTTCTTCGCCGCCCTTAACGGCAAAGCCTTTTTAGCGCGTTTTCCCTGTTCCAAACTGATGCTTGAAACGCTGGTAGTGACTTACCAGCTGGCCTTCTTAACGCCGGGAAGCTCGCCCTTGAGTGCAAGCTCGCGGAAGCAGACACGGCACAGGCCGAACTTGCGGTACACAGAGTGCGGACGGCCGCAGCGCTGGCAGCGCGTGTACTCACGAGTAGAGAACTTCTGCTTGCGATTGCACTTGACGATCATCGATGTCTTAGCCACTTATATCCTCCTCACATAGAGTATTGTTCGCCCCAAGCGCCGCCCCCTTCTGGGAACGGCGCTCATAGGGCAGGTGAACCTATTTCTTGAACGGGAAACCGAAGGCGTCCAGAAGGGCCTTGGCCTCCTCATCGGTGTTGGCGGTGGTCACGAAAGTGATGTCCATACCACGCTGGTGATCGACGGAGTCGAAGTCGATCTCGGGGAAGATGAGCTGCTCGGTGACGCCCATGGAGAAGTTACCACGGCCGTCGAAGCTCTTGGCGGAGATGCCGCGGAAGTCGCGGATACGGGGGATCGCGACGGAGGTCAGACGATCGAAGAACTCCCACATACGGTCGCCACGCAGGGTAACCTTGCAGCCGATCGGCATACCAGCGCGCAGGCGGAAGGTAGCGATGGACTTGCGGGCACGGGTGATCATCGGCTGCTGGCCGGTGATGGCGCGCAGGTCGCGCACGGCACCGTCGATGGCCTTGGAATCGGTAGCGGCCTCGCCGACACCCATGTTCACGACGATCTTCTCAAACTTGGGGATCATCATGACGTTCTCGTACTGGAACTTGTCCTGAAGCTGCTGCTTGACCTCGTTGTTGTACTTGGTCTTCAGACGCGGCACATACTTCTCTTCTGCCATTGTTCACTCCTTCTTGGGGTTTTAAGCACGGGGCGTGGCCACGATGGGTTGTCCTCGTGCCTCCTGGCTGCATCCGCGCCGCTCATGGCATTTCGCGGTTTGGACTCGACACAGCAGGAGCCGACAAAACAATCGGTACTATACGCGCATCGGGAGCGTATTTCCAGAAAAACCTCGTCTGCCTGCACAACTCCACAACTCCCCCGCACAAACCGATCCGCATGCGACGGAGGAAAATGGCAGTTGCGGTGAAATAGGGACCGTTTGACGGCTTAACTGGCTTAAACAGCCCGTATTTCACCGCAACTTATTGATGGGGATGCGACTAGCGCTTGCGGGGGACGAGCTTGGTACGGCGCAGGTGGATCATCTCGGCAGCGATGGAGATGGCAATCTCCTCGGGATCCTCGGCCTCGATGGCAACGCCGATCGGCAGGTGCAGCCCGTCGATCTGGTCCTGCGTAAAGCCCTCCTGCTCCAGGCGGGCGCGCACAAAGGCCGTCTTGCGGCGCGAGCCCAAGCAGCCCAGATAGGCGGGTTTGGCGCGCATGGCCTGGATTACCACGTCGATATCGGACTTGTGGCCTGCTGTGGCCACAACCACCAAGTCGCGCGGACCGATGGGACACAGCTCGCTCAGATTCTTGTAGTCGACCAAACGACGGTCGTAGACACCGGGCACCCATTCGGGCGTCAACGTGC
>CABUVC010000011.1 GCA_902494855.1 uncultured Collinsella sp. | reverse complement strand
TAGAGCAGTCGTCAACGACTAGCAACTCCCAATCGCCATATGTCTGCGACTGCACGCTTTTTATACTCTCCGCGATAAAGCGTTCAGAATTGTACGATGGCATCACGATGGATACAAGGCCGAACGCCTTGACGCCTTCGCTCACAGGATCACGACCGTTTCGTTCAATAATTTCTTTGCCTGTGCTTGCAGGTCGTCGTACTTCTCACGCGTCACGCGCTTCTTAGCGAGCAAGTAATCGCCGTAATCGGCGGCGGTAGCCATTCCGTCCTCGGTAATGCCCTCCTGTTTCACGAAGGCTTTGGCAAGGGTCTTGAAGAAGATGGCGACATCACCCGCGAATGTGATGTGCTCGATATAGTCCAAGTCGTAGGCTAACTTGTCATCCCAGGCAATTGCATTGCGCCCGTTCACCTGAGCAAGACCAGAAAGGCCGGGGCGCACGCAATGGCGCCGGCGCTGTTCTGGCGTCATGAAGACCATATCGCGAACCAGCTGAGGTCTCGGTCCGATGATGGCCATCTCTCCAAGTAAGATATTGAATACCTCTGGTAGTTCGTCCAGACTTGTCGCGCGCAATGCCTTACCAAACTTTGTCAGACGCACCTCGTCAGGCAAAAGATTGCCGCTTTCATCACGCTCATCGGTCATCGTACGAAACTTATAAAGGTTAAAGATTTTCTCATTCTTACCCGGCCGTGGCTGTCTGAACAGCACTGGACTGCCGAGCTTGACTCGCACCAGCAATGCGACAACAGCCAGTACCCACCAGAATAAAATCAAAAGTATAAGTGAAAGGCAAAGATCTATTGCTCGTTTGCCAAATCGCTGATAGAACGACTCGTTATCCAGCCTACTCAAAACAACGCCTAATCACATCGATGATAACGTCCTGCTGCTCGGGAGTCATCTTGTTGTCGGAGGGCAGACAGAGACCACGATGGAAGATATCGGCGCCAATATCCAAAGGCAAGCCATCTGTACCCGTTGCACCACCGGAAATATACGCGTTGGTCTTAGCTCGACCATTGCCCTCGCGCGTCACGAAAGCATTCATGCGATAAATAGGCTGCATGTGCATAGGCTTCCATATTGGACGACCCTCGGCGTTAATGGCGGCAATAGCCTCAAGAATCTCGGTGGGGCAGCTCTTGCCAGGCTCGCTTACGTAAAGTGCCTCACTCTCGCCTCGAACCTGTTTGCACATTGCGTCAGAGTCTATTAGCAGGCAAGAAAGCCAGAAGTTAGGCTCACAAACGTTAGGGTCATAGGGGTTCATGCTCACCGGCAGACCCTTGAAGCCCTCTTTGTAACGCATGTAAATAGCCTTCTTTTGGGCAATATGCTCCTCCAGATACGGAATCTGGCCACGCACGACACCGGCAATTACATTGCTCATGCGATAGTTATAGCCAAGCTCCTCATGCTGGTACCAGGGAGCGGCTTCGCGCGACTGGGTCGACCATTTGCGAGTTTTATCGGCTGCCTCTTTACTATTAGTTAAAAGCATGCCACCAGCGGAACCGGTAATGATCTTATTGCCGTTAAAGCTAATGGCGCTGATGTCACCAAACGTACCAGTCTGACGACCCTTATACGTGGCGCCAAGTGACTCTGCAGCATCCTCAACAAGGACAGCCCCGTGCGCATCGCAAATTGAACGAAGCTCTTCGACTTTGCCAGGCGTTCCGTAAAGATGAGCCGCCACAACGACCTTTGCAGTCGGATGTAGTTCGAAGGCTTTTTCAAGAGCGACGGGATCCATATTCCAGGTGTCACGCTCGGTATCGATAAATACAGGAACACCGCCCTCGTAAACAACTGGGTTCACCGTAGCGTCGAACGTCATATCGCTGCAAAGGACTTCATCACCGGGCTTAATTCCTGCGAGCTTCATGGCAAGATGCAACGAAGAAGTACCACAAGAAAGAGCAACGGCATAGCCGCAACCAATCTTTTCGGCCATTTGGCGTTCGATTTCGTTGATATTCTCCCCTACCGTCGACATCCAGTTGGTCTCATACGCCTCGGTAATGTATTTGAGCTCATCGCCGTGCATGGTCGGCGAGCTAAGCCAAACTTTATTCTCGAAGGGTTTAATGTCCATGGTGGCTCCTTATCCCTAATCGTTAAACTGCGGATGATACGTAGGTACAACCTCGGCGAGAACGGATTTAACCGTGTCGTTATCCTTTTCGAGGCAATCATGAAGCTTCTCGAGCTTGTCTTTGATCTCTTCCATCTTGTCGGCCTCGGCTGTGGAAATGCGAATCTCGGAATGCTCGGTAGGCAGGAGCTGCTCGTTGTCCATAAGAAGCTCCTCATACATCTTTTCGCCAGGACGCAGGCCGACTTCTTTGATCTGGATATCCTTGCCAGGCTTAAGACCGCTCAGCGTAATAAGGTTGATGGCAAGGTCGTAGATCTTAACCGGCTCACCCATGTCCAGTACAAAAATCTCGCCGCCATGCGCCAAAGCGCCGGCAGTAATGACAAGCTTGCTGGCCTCCGGGATGGTCATGAAGTAACGCGTGATGTCCTTGTGCGTAATGGTGATAGGGCCACCCTCACGAAGCTGGCGCTTAAACAGCGGGATAACCGATCCATGACTACCCAGAACATTACCAAAGCGAACAGCCGTAAAGATGGTCTTACTGTTTGCCGCGTAATACTGAACGATCATCTCGTCCATACGCTTGGTGGCACCCATTACGTTCGTGGGATTAACGGCCTTATCGGTAGAAATCTGCACATAGTGGCTGCACTGGTACTTGTCGGCAAGGCGTACAACATTGAGCGTGCCAAAGACGTTATTCTCGATTGCCTCGCGGGCGTTGTGTTCCATAAGAGGAACGTGCTTGTGGGCTGCAGCGTGGAAAACAACTTGAGGATGGTACTTCTCAAAGACCTTAGCAATCGCTGGGAGATGCGTAATAGAGCCAATATAGACTTGAATATCAGTGCCTTGTTCATGAGCGGTCCTGATGATGTCGTGATACAGCTCGTAGGTTGTGTTCTCGTAAATGTCGAACAACACGATTTGCGAAGGCTTTGCCGGAAGCAACTGACGTACAAGCTCTGAGCCAATAGATCCGCCGCCGCCCGTAACCAAAATACGCTTACCGGTAACGTAGCCCATCTGGTTAAGATCAAGCGATTTCTCCTCGCGAGAAAGCAAATCGCTGATCTCGACCTCACGAAGGGCAACCCTGCCTACACCGTCCTGCGGAATATCGCGGACATTGGGAAGCGTGAGGACCCTAAGACCTGTCTTCATGCATAGGTCATAGATACGCTGACGCTCTTCATGCGTGGCGCTCGGAATTGCCACGACAATCTGTTCTGCTTCACAATCATGTGCAATAGTAGGGATATCGGCGCAAGTACCGCAGACCTTAACGTCATGAATACGCTGGTTTTGCTTATTGGGATCATCGTCAACAACGGCAACCGGATCACCGATCATATCGGGGTCTCCGTTGAGCATACGTTTGATGGAGAGAGAGCCGGTCTCCCCTGCTCCTACGATGAGCGTACGCGGGAGATGCGCATCGGAATTGCTTTTAAAACGCCAGAGCTGGCTACCATAAATGGCGCGAATGGTAAAGCGGCCGCCACCGCAAATAATGAGGACGACAGCCCATGCCATAACGTCCTCACGAAGGGTCATACCCTTGCCAAATAACACGTTAAAGATAACGTCGCCAATGACTGAGCCTACCGTTACAGCAGCAACAATACGTCCAGCCTCAGAAATGCTCGCATAGCGCCACAAGCTGCTATACATATGAAAGAACCAAAAGACGACAACGTTAACAAGCGCAAGCACAAGAATAGCCGGGCATGCACCAGCTGCTCCGCTGAGCGTCGCCCAATGCTGCGTTCCCCACGATGCAATAAACACGGCAATAAAAGTTGCAGCAATGTCATATGCCATCAACATATACGGCTCGAAGGCGCTCAGCTTCCCCTTTTGCTTTGCGCTCTTGGATTCGGTGTTCAAGATCCGCTCTTCTCTCTCCCTATTAATCCCGTTATCCCCGCCCCGGGGATCCCCTTTGCTCCTTTGAGCAGCCGCCCGCAGTTAGGCGATCGCCTTTTTAAGGTTTCGCATGACGCGTTGCTCGTTGGAAAGCACGGCGAGGCCAACGCGCGTAGTTACGCGTCGGCCGCACAGGTCGAGCTCCAAATAAGCAGTGCTCTTGCGTCTGTTAATGGTTTTGATAAGGCCTTCGTGACCCAGCAGTGGGCCTGCCGTAACTACGACCTGGTCACCGTCTTTAAGGGCCTCGCTCATGGGCACTACGCGGTCTCCCCTATGCGTAAAGCCGCCAATAAGTTGGACCTCTTCTATTGCCAGCGGCACAAACTGACCGTCCTGTGATAACACCCGGGCAAAGTCGTCCATGCGCAGCAGATACTGTTGCACGGTGCGGGGATCTGCCGTATCGCAGATAAGATAACCGGGAAAGAGCGGCTTGGTCGTACTGACCCATTCGCCGTGTACTTTGATCTCGGTTTGAAATTGGGGATAAAAGAGCTCCTGCATGGTACCAGCCGGCACGATACGCTCAATGCGCTCGCGCATTACGTCTTCGCGACCGTTAATGACCTGGATTACATACCACACGAGCACCACCCCCTTGCTGTCTTACGTGTGGCTCACGGGGTTTGGGTATGGCTTCGCCAGGGCGCTTGTGCGCGAAGGCGCTCCATATTCAAACCCTGAGCCCAGTTAGACAAGCACGTGGCTCTGCCTCACCGTGAACGGTATGTATAAGTGCAGTTGCTAGAGACGCGGATGTGTATCGCAAAATGACCGCGTCCCCAGCTGGCTGCGTGCGAGCCAGTCAAGCGGGTGCAAAACTGGACCGCACGCAAACAGCTATAGGACTGCTGTGGTATGCCATAACAACTTAATGCACTACCTAAAGCAAACTAATAAATAGCCACAAAAGCAAGTATAAAACGTGCATGGCAATCGATATTGGAGCTCGTGGTGTTTCTGGCACCGCCGTTACGGCCGGATGCTGATCGACCCTGCGCTTTGTGGCTTGCTGAGGCCGTGAGCACAGTTGAACTCATGTAACGTTAGATACTCTAGCACAAGCTGTTAGTGAAACTGATTTGGGCTGCGTTGGACAACATATCGTTCATTTGACGTGCTTAAGGGGGTTGTTTTGGGATGTTGTTCACGTTGGCGCAGGTTATTGGAGTGCTGGCAATTATTGGAAGCGTTCCTGAAGCCCAACTGGAGCAGCGAGCTGCATTGGTAATTGCGTTTGGATAACAAACTATGTACAGACATGGGAAATAAATTGTGCAACTTTTTGTTTGTGTGGATGTGGGGTAATAGCGCGTGGTGTTTTGGCATGAAAAAAGGCCTTCGGAATTCCGAAGGCCTTTGCATTCACGATGGTGGAGACGAGGGGGATCGAACCCCTGACCTCTTGACTGCCAGTCAAGCGCTCTCCCAGCTGAGCTACGCCCCCGTGACGAGGAGATACTATAGGGGAAGTTGGCGTGGGGTGCAAGGACTTTTTTGGGTCAGACTCTAAATGTCTCTTGATATAGGTAAGCGATGGCGGTGCCGGTATGGACTTGGATCGTGGCTGTTGACCTGACGACGTTGCTGATGCCGGTGTCGGCCAACAAACCCAGCGGGGCGTGATTTAGTTCCCATTCTAGGCCGTGTTCGCTTACCTCGGTGTTAGGGGCAATGGCGATGATGGAGAACGTCTTGCCCTCGTGGCCTTCGATGGTCCACGATTCGCCTGCGCGAAGGATGCGGGCGACCACCTTGTCCTCGGCAATCCAGACTGGGGCATCCTCGTAGCCTGCGAGCAGGCCCAGTACGGATAGCGCCATATCAGGACGGCCACCCGTGGCGCAGGTCGCAACCACTTCGGCACCCGGCCAGCGACGACGGACGGAATCGAGCGCCAGCGCCAGATCGGTATAGTCCTTGTACGGGTCGTGGCGCTCAACTTCAAAGTCGGTGGCGTCATCGACCAACGCGCGACCGGCGTCGCTCACCGTGTCGGCATCTCCTACATACACGTCGCACCCCAGTCCCGCGACCAGCAGCGCGTCGAGTCCGCGGTCCACGGCAACAACGTAATCGCACTCCCCTGCTAGCCTACGCAACAGATCCGCGCTCGCCACCACGGGCGAACCACAGACCACTAATACCTTGCAAACCACAGCCCTCGCCTATCCCTCAAAAGTAAGCACACGGGCAAGGTCAAGCTCCTCGTAGCTGTCGATAAAGATATCGCAGTTGCCACGCACTTCGTCGCGCTTCATGCGGCCGTGCGGGTCATAGATGCCCACGCGCTTAAAGCCAGCGACCCCAGAGCTCTTTAGGCCAAAAACGGCGTCCTCAAACACCCATGCGCGGTCAAACTTATGCCCATGGCGCTCCTCAAGGCGACGCAGCGCCAGCTCGTACACATCGGGGAACTGTTTGGAGCGTCCCGCCTCGCCCGTCGTGGTAACAAACTCCATGTAAGCGTCGAGCCCGGCACCAGCGAGCGCGGACTGCACCAGCTCGGCCGGCGTGGACGTAGCCACACACATAGAAATGCCCGCCGTCTTCGCCTGCTCCAAAAATGCCAAGAGCCCCTCGCGCGGCGGCACCTTGGAATAACCATCGATCAGAATGTCGCTCAGCTCGCGATAGAGCTCCTCGCCATTCGTGCCAATGCCCCACGTGTCGTGGTATGCCTGGCACTCATCCTCGAGCGACAAATGCTCAAACTGGGCAAAATCGTCGACTGTTACGTCAACTCCGTAGCGGTGCAATAACTCGGGCTGGGCATAGGCCCAAACGGGGGTGCTATTAACCAGTGTTCCGTCGCAATCGAAAATTAAAGCGACATTGGGAGCGGCGGTCTGGGACATAAACGTACCTTTCAATGTCAAATGGTAAACAACCTGCAAAAAACGTTTTACCAAACGTCAACCCAACTATCTTGAAACCCTAATTGGTAAAACTGTCAAGAGTTTTACCATCGCAATTCTGCCAGTGGTATAAACATGGCGCTTACCGATTAAACGTCGCCCTAAAACCACTTTCCTTCATAAAAGTAACGTACAGGTGTTATCGTAGTTTCTGCCGAAAGTTCCACCGAGCACGCGAGGTGGAACGAATCATAGAACTATCGCCGTCCCTTCGATTCGTGCAGCCTTGGACCTTTCGCATCTAGTCACCAAGGCAACACGCTGCCGCGTCATGATGGGATCAAACGTGAGCGATACAAAGCTAAAGCCAACGGCTAAAAAGTCCGCAACCCGTAAACCGGCTCCGCACGCACCGGAGCTCACCAAGGACGATGTCTATCTATTTGGCATCGGCACGTGGGAGCGCAGCTGGGAAAAGATGGGCGCGCACCCCGACACGCAGAACCGTACGCGCGGCTGGCGTTTTTGCGTTTGGGCGCCCGACGTAAAGAGCGTCCGTGTCATTGGCGAATTTAACGACTGGGATGAGCAA
The DNA here is from genome assembly GCA_902494855.1 of uncultured Collinsella sp. Lineage (GTDB taxonomy): Bacteria > Actinomycetota > Coriobacteriia > Coriobacteriales > Coriobacteriaceae > Collinsella. Next base: position 9,389 of record CABUVC010000011.1, on the reverse strand, counting down.
GCCAACCCGCTGGTGCCCATGCATACGAGCGCTATTTGGGAAGGCTTTATTCCTGGCGCCGAGCAGGGCCAGCTCTATAAGTACCTTATCGAGACCAACGAGGGCGAAAAGCTCTACAAGGCCGATCCGTATGCCTTTAAGGCCGAGTGCCCTCCGGGTACCGCGAGCGTGCTATGGACCCTCGATGGATACCAGTGGAACGACGCCGCGTGGCTCAAGCGCCGCGCCGGCCACAACCACATGTCGCAGCCGCTCAATATCTACGAGGTGCATATTGGCTCGTGGAAGCGCCACGGCGACGCGCCGCAGGGCGAGCCGGACGAGTACGGCAACTACCCTGGCCCCATGGACCCCTTCCCCGCACAGCGCGGCGAGTTCTACACCTACGACGACCTGTCGGTGGAGCTCGTGGACTACGTGCGCGACATGGGCTACACGCATATCGAGGTCATGCCGCTTATGGAGCATCCCTTCGATGGCTCCTGGGGCTACCAGACAACCGGCTACTACGCCGCCACGTCGCGCTACGGCAACCCGCAGCAGCTCATGCACTTTATCGACGCATGCCACGAGGCGGGCATCGGCGTGATCATGGACTGGGTGCCCGGCGGTTTTTGCGCCGACGCCCATGGCCTTGCCACCTTTAACGGCCACATGCTGTTTGAGCACGAGATTCACCCCAACTGGGGCACGCATAAGTTCGACTTCGCCCGTGGCGAGGTCCGCTCCTTCCTGGTCTCCAACGTGCTGTACTGGCTCGAGAACTTCCATGTTGACGGCATTCGCATGGACGGCGTGTCCAGCATGCTGTACCTCAACTTTGGCATTGACGATCCCGGCCAAAAGAAGTTCAACAAGTACGGTACCGAGGAGGACCTGGACGCCAGCGCGTTTATCCGCCAGGTCAACTGCGCCGTGGAGGCCCACTTCCCTGACGTGATGATGATGGCCGAGGAGTCCACCGCGTGGCCGCTCGTGACCTATCCGCCTCAGGACGGCGGCCTGGGCTTCCACTACAAGTGGGACATGGGCTGGATGAACGACACCCTGCACTACATGCAGACCGATTTTCCGTGGCGCCCCGGCAACCACGGCCTGCTCACGTTCTCCATCATGTACGCCTTTACCGAGAACTTTATTTGCCCGCTGAGCCACGACGAGGTCGTACACGGCAAGTGCTCGCTGATCGGCCGCATGCCGGGCGACTGGTGGCGCCAATTTGCCGGTCTGCGCACGCTGGCCTTCTACCAGATGACGCACCCCGGTGCCAAGCTCAACTTTATGGGCAACGAAATCGGTCAGTTTATCGAGTGGCGCTACTACGAGTCCATCCAGTGGTTCCTGACCGAGCAGTACGAGACCCATGCGCACCATCAGGCGTTTATCAAGGCGCTCAACCACCTGTACACTGCCGAGCCCGCCCTGTACGAGCGAGGCTACACCGACGACGGCTTTACCTGGATCGATGCGGACAACTCCAAGCAGTCCATCGTGAGCTTTGTGCGCCAGGGCGAGGACGTCGATGACGACCTGGTGATCCTGATCAACTTTGACCCGGCGAGCTACGAGAGCTTCCGCGTGGGCGTGCCGCGCGAGGGCGACTGGGAGGTCATCTTCGACTCCGACCGTCCCGAGTTTGGCGGCAGCGGATATGCCGGCGACGAGCCTTATACCTGCTCGAGCGAGCCCTATCCCTGGAACGGGCAGATGGACTCCATTGAGATTAAGGTGCCCGGCCTTGCAGGCGTGGTGCTTAAGCGCCGCGGTCCCAGCAGCTACAAGCCGCCCGTGGTCGAGGAGCCCAAGGCTGCGCCCAAGAAGCGTGCGTCCTCGGTAAAGCCTAAGCCTGCGGCTAAGAAGGCTCCCGCCAAGGCAAAGGCGAAGGCGACCAAGCCCGCCGCAAAGGCCGCCACGGCCAAGAAGGCAACCGCCAAAAAGGCTGCTCCCAAGGCCAAGACAGGCGCTGTTAAGGCATCTGGCAAGGATGCGTAACAAAGTCGTTACCTCTGTCATTACCCGCCCCGACGAGGCGTAGGATACAAGTCATAACCGTTCCGGGAGAAACATCCCCGGGGGAAAGGAACGTATGAATAAGATCTTCGACAACAAGCAGGAGTTTACCGAGCTCTATCGCGATGCCGTCATGAGCATCAGCGGCAAGAGCGTCGAGGCCGCCAGCGACCTGGACCGCTTTAACGCCCTGGCCAAGCTCGTGGCCGAGAAGGCGCGCACCGTTGCCACCAAGAGTGACGCCCGTGTGACCGCCGAGGGCAAGAAGCGCGTGTACTACTTCTCGATTGAGTTTTTGATCGGTCGCCTGCTCGACAACTACCTGCTCAACTTTGGCGTGCGCGACATGGTCGCCGAGGCGCTCGACGACATGGGCTTCGATCTGTCCGTCATCGAGAACCAGGAGCCCGATCCGGCGCTGGGCAACGGTGGCTTGGGCCGTCTGGCCGCATGCTTCCTGGATTCCATGGCAGCCGAGGGCATTGCAGGCTACGGCAACGGCATGCGCTACCGCTACGGCCTGTTTAAGCAGGAGATCGTCAACGGCAGCCAGGTCGAGGCCACCGACGAGTGGCTCACCCACGGCTATCCCTGGGAGGTCCGTCGTCAGGACAAGGCCGTGACCATCAAGTTTGGTGGCCATGTTGAGGGCTTTGAGGAGAACGGCCGCACGTTCTACCGCACGGTGGACACGCAGGATATCCTGGCCGTTCCTTACGACATCCCCGTGGTGGGCTATGCCGGCGAGACCGTCAACAAGCTGCGCGTATGGGCTGCCGAGCCGGTCGAGGAGCACTTCGATCTGGAGGCCTTCAACCGCGGCGACTACGCCCTGGCCGACGCCGAGCGCGCCGAGGCCGAGGCCATCAGCGCCATCCTCTACCCCAACGACGCCGGCGAGCACGGCCGTCTGCTGCGCCTGAAGCAGGAGTACCTGTTTGTCTCGGCCGGCATCTACAGCCTGCTCGACACCTTTGAGAAGGAGCACGGCGAGAACTGGGAGCTGCTGCCGCAGTTTGTGGCCATCCACACCAACGACACGCACCCCGCCATGTGCGGCCCCGAGCTCATGCGCATCCTCATCGACGAGAAGAAGCTCGAGTGGGATGACGCTTGGAACATCGTGACGCAGGTCGTGAGCTACACCAACCACACCATCCTGCCCGAGGCTCTGGAGAAGTGGCCCATCGGCACGTTCTCCAAGCTCCTCCCCCGCGTGTACCAGATCATCGACGAGATCAGCCGTCGTTGGCACGAGTCGTTCGACACCACGCAAGAGGGCTGGCAGGAGCGTCTGCGCCAGACCGCCATTCTGTGGGACGGCGAGATTCGCATGGCCAACCTGTCTGTGATCTGCAGCCATAGCGTCAACGGCGTGGCCAAGATCCACTCCGACATCATCAAGAACATTGTGCTCAAGGACTTCTATGCCCTGACGCCCGAGAAGTTCAACAACAAGACCAACGGCATCTCGCACCGTCGCTTCTTTGCCGAGGCCAACCCCACCTATGCCAAGCTCGTCACCGAGGCTATTGGCGATGGCTGGCTCAAGGACGCCTTTGAGCTTGAGAAGCTCAAAGAGTTTAAGGACGACACCGAGTTCCTGAAGGCCGTGGGTGCCTCCAAGCGCGCTAACAAGGAGCGCCTGGCCGCCTACGTTAAGGCCGAGACCGGTCTGGTCATTGACCCCAACACCGTCTTCGATGTCCAGGTAAAGCGCTTCCATGCCTACAAGCGCCAGCTCATGAACATCATGAAGGTGATGGACATCTACAACCGTCGCATCGCTGATCCTAACTTCCACGTGACGCCGACGACCTTCATCTTTAGTGGCAAGGCTGCCTCGAGCTACACCTTTGCCAAGGAGACCATCCGCCTCATTAACTCCGTGGCCGACGTCATCAACAACGACCCCCGCGTGAACGAGGTCATGAAGGTCTGCTTTATCCCCAACTTCCGCGTGAGCAACGCCCAGCTCATCTACCCCGCCGCCGAGATCTCGGAGCAGATCTCCACGGCCGGCAAGGAGGCCTCGGGCACGTCCAACATGAAGCTCATGATGAACGGCGCCATTACGCTGGGTACCCTCGACGGCGCCAACATCGAGATCGCCGATCTGGCCGGCCGCGAGAACGAGGCCATCTTTGGCCTGACCGCCCCCGAGGTCGAGCAGCTCTGGGCATCCAACAGCTACTTTGCGTGGGATACCCTCAACGGCGACCGCGAGCGTCTGGGCCGCGTGATGGACGAGCTCAAGGACAACACGTTTGCGGGTCTTTCGGGCAACTTCGAGAGCATCTACAACGAGCTCATGAACAACAACGACCCCGACCTAGTCATGGCTGACTTCCGTAGCTACGTGGATGCATGGGAGAACCTCACGGGCAGCTACGGCGACCAGGAGACCTGGAACCGCAAGGCCCTGCTCAACACCGCCTCGAGTGGCTGGTTCTCGTCCGACCGCACCATTCGCGAGTATCGCGACGAGATCTGGCACGCATAAAGCGCGCGAGCTCCCTTTGCCGCACGGCATTACTCGACGGGCGTGACAGTGCGCCGCGCCCGTCGCTAATGGGTTAGGAACATCGATGACAGAAGGAGAAATCGATGAGTAAGAAAGAATGCATCGCGATGCTCCTCGCAGGAGGACAGGGCAGCCGATTGGGGGCACTCACCCAAAAGATCGCCAAGCCGGCGGTTAGCTTTGGTGGCAAGTTCCGCATTATCGACTTTTCGCTGTCCAACTGCTCCAACTCGGGCATCGACACGGTGGGCGTTCTGACGCAGTACCGTCCCTACCTGCTGCATGCCTACGTGGGCTCCGGCGAGGCGTGGGATCTGGACAGCCGCGACGGCGGCGTGTCGATCCTGCCGCCGTACGAGACGCAGACCGGTGGCGCCTGGTATGCGGGCACGGCCGACGCCATTACGCAGAACCTGGACTACATCAAGGCCAACGACCCCAAGTACGTCCTGATTCTTTCGGGCGATCACCTGTATCGCATGGACTACCGCAAGATGCTCAAGACGCACATCGAGAACAACGCCGACCTCACGGTGAGCGTTATGCCCGTGCCGTGGGAGGAGGCCAGCCGCTTTGGCATCCTGACCACCGACCCCGAGGACGGCCGCATCACCAAGTTCACCGAGAAGCCCGAGAAGCCCGATTCGAACCTCGCGTCCATGGGCATCTACATCTTCTCGGCCGACGTGCTGATCGAGGCGCTCGAGGAAGACGCTCTGGACCAGCGCTCGAGCCACGACTTTGGCAAGGACATCATCCCCAAGCTGCTCGGCGAGGGCAAGCGCCTGTACAGCTACGAGTTCCACGGCTTTTGGAAGGACGTCGGCACCATCGCCAGCTTCCATGAGACCTCGATGGACCTGCTGGGCAACAACCCCGAGTTCGATCTGTTTGACAAGAACTTCCCCATCATGTCCAACATCACCACGCGTCCGCCGCACTACATTGGCCCGGACGGCCGCCTGGACGACTGCCTGGTCTCCAACGGCTGCAAGATCTACGGCACCGCTCGCCACTCGATCCTCTCAACCGATGTCATCATCGAGGAGCGCGCCGTGGTCGAAGACTCTGTGCTGCTGCCGGGTGCGCACGTTAAGAGCGGCGCGCACATCTGCCGCGCTATTTTGGGCGAGAACTCCACGGTCGAAGAGGGCGTGAAGCTCGGCTCTGTCGATACCACCAAGGATACGGCCGTCGTTGGAAATGACGTCGTTATCGGGAAGGGGGAATGATCCGATGATCAATCGCAAGGCCATCGGTTATATCACCGCTAACTACTCTTCGTCCTACGGCAGCGTGCTGCTCAAGGACCGCCCCATCGCGTCCGTTCCGTTTTTGGGCCGCTACCGCCTGATCGACTTCCCGCTGTCCAACATGATGAATGCCGGCATTAAGACCGTCGGCGTCGTCATGCCGGGCAACTACCGCTCGCTGATCGACCACGTGGGCTCGGGCAAGGACTGGGGCCTGGACCGCAAGAAGGGCGGCCTGTTCATGGTGCCCGGCAACGCGTATGGCACCACCAAGGGCGGCATGCGCTTCTTGCTGCGCGACATCATCTCCAACAAGACGCTGTTCCAGCGCTCGGAGAAGCCCTATGTCGTGATGATGGGCACCAACATCATCTTTAACATGGACCTCAACACCATCATCGAGGCGCACGAGAACTCCGGCGCCCAGATGACCGTGGTGTACTGCAAGGCCACGCGCAACGTCGATGACGAGACCAAGCTCGAGATTAACGAGAACGGTCGCCTGACGGGCGTGAGCGCCGGCGTCGCGTACGGCGACAACGCCTCCATGGACTGCTGCATCGTCAACCGCGAGACGCTGCTCGAGATTATCGACCACTACCAGGCCGCCGACTATCTGGATCTGCTCGAGGCACTCCAGGGCGACTTTGGCAATATCGACGTGTGCAGCTACGAGTACAAAGGCGAGGTCGTGGGCGTGTTTAGCGAGAAGTCGCTGTATCGCCGCAGCATGGACCTGCTCGACCAGACCGTGGCCGACCAGCTCTTTGACCCCGAGCGCCCGATCCTGACCAAGGCCCACGACGTGCCGCCTTCGCGCTATGCGACCGGCAGCCACGCCTGCAACTCGATCATCTCGGCCGGCTGCATCATCAAGGGCACCGTGCGCAATTCGATCCTGTCGCGCGGCGTCGTGGTCGAGGAGGGCGCCTCGGTGACCAACTCGATCATTAACCAGAGCTGCATCATCAGGAGCGGCGCCCGTGTTGAGAACGCCATTCTGGACAAGAACAACGTGGTTCCCACCAACACCGAGCTTCGTGGCACGCCCGAGAACATCCTGGTGCTGGGCAAGGCTCCGTTAACTTCTGATACCACCGTCGTACGTTAACGTTGGCACCGCAACATCGCTCGTAACATGTAGAATAGCCGCCCGGTTTGCGCCAGGCGGCTATTCTCGAATTGCAACATGGGAGACAATATGGCAGATTCCAGCAAAAAGATGCAGATCGTGTTTGCCTCGGCCGAGTGCGCACCGTTTGTAAAGACCGGTGGCCTGGGCGACGTGGCGGGCTCGCTGCCCGCGGCGCTCGTGCGCGCCGGCGCCGAGGTTATCGTGATGGTGCCCAAGTACGCCACCATCAAGGACGAGTACAAGGCGCAGATGGAGCACTTCTCCGACTTTTACGTGAGCCTGGGCTGGCGCAACGAGTACTGCGGTCTCGAGAAGCTCGAGCACGACGGCGTCACCTATATGTTCATCGACAACGAGCGCTACTTTGCGCGCGACTATCCGTACGGCTTCTTTGATGACGGCGAGCGCTTTGCGTTCTTCTCCAAGGCCATCACCGAGAGTCTGCAGCACCTGCCGGCCGGTTTTGAGTGCGACATCCTGCACTGCAACGACTGGCAGACGGCACTGGCGCCCGTGTTCTTGCGCGAGTTCTACCAGGGCCTGCCGCTGTACGACCGCGTCAAGACCGTGTTCTCTATCCACAACGTGGCGTTCCAGGGCCAGTTTAGCGACACCGTGATGGAGGACATCCTGGGCGTGGCGCATATTCCGGCGGCCGCCTCGCAGCTGCGTTGCGACGCCTGCAGCATCAACTACATGCTGGGCGCGCTGCGCTATGCCGATGCCATCACCACGGTGAGCCCCACCTATGCCAACGAGATCCAGACGCCCGAATTTGGCGAGGGCCTGGACGGTGTGCTGCGCGAGCGCTCCTATGCGCTGCAGGGCATTTTGAATGGCATTGACGTGGCGGGCTTTGACCCGGCGACCGACAAGCGCATTGCCGCCAACTACACCGTGGAGGACCGTTCTGGTAAGGCCGTATGCAAGGCCAAGCTGCAGGAAGAGCTGGGGCTCGAGGTTCGCGACGACCGTCCGCTTATGGTCATGGTCACGCGCCTGACGCGCCAGAAGGGCATGGACCTGGTCATGTACGCACTCGACCGCATTCTGGCCGGCGGCGTGCAGGTGGCGGTGCTGGGCACCGGCGACCGCGACTACGAGGACGGTCTGCGCTACTTCCAGGACAAGTACCCCGGTACCATGGCCGCACGCATCGAGTTCGATCCTGCGCTGTCGCAGCGCATGTATGCCGCCGCCGACATGTTCCTAATGCCTTCGAAGTTTGAGCCCTGCGGCCTGTCGCAGATCATCGCCATGCGCTACGGCACCCTGCCTATCGTGCGCGAGACCGGCGGCCTGAAAGACACTGTGATTCCGTATAACGAGTTTACCGGCGAAGGCACGGGCTTCTCGTTTACCAACTTTAACGGCGACGAGATGGGCGACGCCGTGTTCCGCGCGGCGCGTCTGTTCTGGGATAACCGCGACGCCTGGAACCAGCTGGTAACGCAGGCCATGAGCCAGGACTTTAGCTGGACGCGCTCGGCCGATAAGTATCTGGACCTGTACTTCTTTATGCACCCGGAGATTGAGAGGCCGGCGACTGTTGTCGACGAGCCTGAGGCTGTTGCTGAGCCGGTGGCCGCTGAGGAGCCCAAAGCCGAGGAGAAGCCGGTTGAGGCCGAGCCCGCAAAGGCCGAGCCTGAGGTGAAGGCTGAGGTTGCTCACAAGGCAGAGGTCGAGGCCAAGCCTGCTGTAAAGCCCGTAGCTAAGAAGACCGCGACCCGCAAGACGACCACTAAGAAGGCTACGACGACCAAAGCTGCCGCGACTAAAACAACGGCTGCCAAGACAACGACCACGCGCAAGCGCACGACCGCCGCTGCCAAGAAGGCCGCCGAGGCCGAGGCTGCTCCCGAGGTAAAGGCCGAGGTCGCTGAGGCCAAACCGGCCGCCAAGGCTCCGGCAAAGACCGCTGCCAAAAAGACGACCACGACTGCCAAGAAGGCAACAGCTGCCAAGAAGACCACGGCAACGAAGTCGACGGCCGCCAAGGCTACTGCGACCAAGGTCGCTCCGAAGGCTGCCGCAAAGCCCGCCGTCAAGGTCGAGGAGACGCCTGCCGAGCCCAAGGCCGAAGCAGCTGTCGAGGCCAAGCCGACCGCCAAGACCACCACGCGCAAGCGCACGACGACGACCAAGAAGACTACGGCAAAGGCTGCCGCTCCTAAGGCAGAGGCTATGCCCGCCGCCGTCAAAGAGGAGACCAAGCCCGAGGTTAAGCCCAAGCCGGCGCCAAAGGCCGCTGAGGTCAAGACCGCTCCGAAGGCTACGGCAAAGACCGAGCCCGCCAAGGAGGCCCCGGTCTCCCCTGCCGCTCCGGCCGAGGAAAAGGCCCCGACCAAGAAGACCTCCGTCCGCAAGGCAACGGCCACCCGCAAGCGCCGCTAGCATACAGACGATTCAAAACCTCATCAAACCCTAAGCAAGGGGCGCTCCAACCTGGCGCCCCTTCTCTGTAGGT
>CABUVC010000010.1 GCA_902494855.1 uncultured Collinsella sp. | reverse complement strand
TGGACGTTCTGAAAACCAAGCCCGGCCCCCGCCGGACAGGTCAAACTACTCGCAGAGCAGCTTAGCGATCTGGACGGCGTTGGTTGCCGCGCCCTTACGGATTTGGTCGCCGCAGCACCAGAAGGTGATGCCGCGCGCGGCCTCGGGGTTCGAGATGTCGCGGCGCACGCGACCGACCCAGATCAGGTCCTGGTCGGACGTATCCATCGGCATGGGGAAGCGGTCGTGTGCACCCTCGGCACCCAGATCGTCAACCAGCTTGACGCCGGGAGCGGCAGCCAGCGCAGCACGGGCCTCCTCGACCGTAATATCGCGCTCAAACTCGAGCGTAATGCTCTCGGAGTGCGAACGCAGCACGGGCACGCGCACGCAGGTGCAGTTCACGCGCAGCTCGGGCAGATGCATGATCTTACGGCCCTCGTTTTGCAGCTTCATCTCCTCGGAGGTAAAGCCCTCCTCCTTGACGCCGCCAATCTGCGGAATCAGGTTGCTCGCCAGCTGGGCGGCAAACGCGTGCGGCTCGGGAATCTCCTCGCCACGGCCCAGGGCGGCCAGCTGAGCCTCGAGCTCGGCCATGCCGGGAGCGCCGGCACCCGAAGCCGCCTGATACGTCGAGACGATCATGCGCTTCACGCCGGCGAGCTGATGCAGCGGCCACGTGGGAACCAGGCCGATGATAGTCGCGCAGTTGGGATTGGCGATAAGGCCGTGATGCCACTTGATATCGTCGGCATTGATCTCGGGCACGACCAGCGGCACCTCGGGATCCATGCGGAAGGCATGGCTGTTGTCTACCACGATGGCGCCACGCTTGACGGCCTCGGGCAGCAGCTCCTTCGCGATATCGTCGCCGGCAGCGCCGAGTACGATGTCGCAGCCCTCAAAGGCCTCGGGGCAAGCTTCCTCGATCACAACCTGCTCGCCGCGGAACTCGACGGTCTTGCCCGCAGAGCGCGCGCTCGCTAGCAGCTTGAGCTTGCCGACCGGGAACTCCTGCTCGTTGAGACACTCGAGCATCTGGGTGCCAACAGCTCCCGTCGCGCCCAAAATAGCAACCGTGTACTGTTTCATGCTTCCCCCTTTAAAGGTTGTGGCTTTTGCCCGCACGCCGAGCAGGCTAAATGTTCTTGCCCAGTTTATACAAAAACGGGACGGGCATGAAACCCGCCCCGTCGAAACGAAACCGAAATGAAACGCCCCACGGCAGATTTTGGGGCATGTCCCAAAATCTGCCGGAATGGCCGCTACTTGTGGAGGGCGGCCAGGGCGGGTTCGACCGGCGCGGGAGCCTCCAGGTCCGCGACTTTCACAATGCCGTTCTCGTCGGAGAAGGCACGGTAAATGGTCTGAATCGCCAAGTCGAAGTCCTTCTCCTCGACGCCGATAATGATATTGATCTCATCGCAGCTCTGCGAAATCATACGCACGCTCACGCCCGCCTGGCCAAGCATGCCAAACAGGTGGCCCGAGATACCTGCACGGCCGCGCAGGTTACGACCGACGGTCGCGATAAGTGCCAAGCCCTCGACCACCTCGATCTCGAGCGGCTCGACCTCCTGCTGAATGTCGCCTACGAGCGAGTACAGCGAATCGCGCACGTCCTGCTCCTGCACCACAGCACCAAAGCGGTCGACACCGGTGGGCATGTGCTCGACGGAAACGTCATAGCGTTCGAAGACCGAAAGCGCACGGCGCATAAAGCCGACGCGCGGCTTGGTACGGTCGCGGGCAACGTTGATGGCGACAAAGCCGCGCTTACCGGTCACGCCGGTAATGATGGGCTCTGCCTCACCCTCGTCAGCCGTCTCGCTAATGATGGTGCCGGGGTCCTGCGGCGCATTGGTGTTCTTGATGACCAGTGGAATGCCTGCCTCGCGCACAGGGAACACGGCCTCCTCGTGCAGGACGCTTGCACCCATGTACGAAAGCTCGCGCAGCTCCTCGTAGGTAACGCGGGCGATGGGCTGAGCCTCGGGCACAATGCGAGGATCAGCAGAATAGAAGCCCGAAACGTCGGTCCAGTTCTCGTACAGGTCGGCGCCCAGGCACTTGGCCAGGATCGAGCCCGAGATATCGCCGCCGCCACGGTCGAGCAGCTTGATTTGACCCTCACGCGTCGCGCCGTAGAAACCGGGCATGACAAAGCCGCCCTGCTGACCGTACTCCTGCACCAGCTCGGAGGTGCGGTTCATGCTGAGCGTACCGTCGTGATGGAACGCCACGACCGTCGCGGCGTCCAGGAACGGCAGGCCCAGATACTCGGCCATCAGGCGAGCGGTGAAGTACTCGCCACGACTCACGAGCTCCTCGGTGGAGTAGCCGCCCGAGCGGGCGCGCTCGGCAAAGGCCGCGAACTCCTCGCGGATGGGATAGGTGAGCTCCAGCTCGTCAGCGATATCAAAATAGCGCTGCCCAATGTCCTCGAGCAGCTCCTCGCACGACACGTGGTACTTAACGTGCGCGTTAACCAGGTAGAGCAGGTCGGTCACCTTGGTGTCGCCCTTAAAGCGGCGACCGCAGGCAGAAACCACCACAAAACGGCGGGCCGGATCGGCATCGACAATGGCCTTGATCTTCTTAAAGTGTTCGGCGTCGGCGACAGACGAGCCGCCAAACTTGGCAATCTTAATCATGGGCTGGAGGTTACCTTTCTAAAAGCCTCTGCAAACCTGTTTTGCGCGCTCTGATACCATGGTTTCACCGATTGGGACCAAGGCATCCGAGGAGCAGTGTTATATGGGAACTTATCATAGTACACGAGGACGCACTTTATCGTGCTCAAGTAAGGTGGCAATCCGCACCGGCATCGCTCCCGACGGGGGTTTGTTTGTCTCGGACGAGCTTGGCACCCAGCAGGTCGATATCAGCTCGCTTGCAGATAAATCGTACTTTGAAATCGCTCAAGATGTGTTGGGAATGTTACTGAATGATTACACGGCCGAAGAAATTTCGGCGTGTGTCGACGAGGCATACCGCGGCACGTTCGCGAGCGAAGAGGTCACGCCGCTCGTCAAACTCGACGCTGCGCCGGGCGCTGACGCCCCTCAGACCTATGTGATGGAACTCTTTGGCGGCCCCACGAGCGCCTTCAAGGACGTCGCCCTGCAGATGCTCCCCCGCCTTATGGCCCGCACCTCCGCCAAGGACGGCGGCGCCGAGCGCATCATGATCGTCACCGCCACGTCGGGCGACACGGGCAAGGCAGCACTCGCCGGCTTTGCCGACGCTCCGGGCACGGGCATCACTGTCTTTTATCCCGAGGGCAAGGTCAGCCGCGTCCAGAACCTGCAGATGTCCACTCAGGAGGGCGATAACGTCGCCGTCTGCGGTATCCGCGGCAACTTCGACGACGCCCAGAGTGCCGTCAAGCGCATCTTTGCCGATAAGGAACTTGCCGAGCGCTTGGAGGCCGCCGGCACGGTGCTCTCGAGCGCCAACTCCATCAACGTCGGCCGCCTGGTGCCGCAGGTTGTCTACTACTTTGCCGCCTATGCGCAGCTACTGCGCGCCGGCGCCATCAAGGCCGGCGATGCCGTGGAGTTCTGCGTGCCGACCGGCAACTTTGGCGATATCCTGGCCGGCTACTATGCCAAGCGCATGGGTCTGCCCGTCGCCAAACTCGTCGTGGCCAGCGACAAGAACAACGTGCTCGCCGACTTCCTGACCACCGGCGTCTACGACCGCAACCGTCCGTTCTTCACGACCATCTCGCCGTCGATGGACATCCTTATTAGCTCCAACCTGGAGCGCATGCTCTACTTCCTGTCCGACGGCGACTGTGAGCTCGTTGCCGGCCTTATGGAGCAGCTTGCCCAGACCGGCCGCTACGAGGTACCCGCCGAACTGCTGGCAAAGATTCAGAGCGTCTTTGGCTGCGGTTGGGCCAGCGAGGACGAGGTCCGCGCTGCCATCAAGAGCTGCTGGGACGCGAACGGCTACGTGATCGACCCGCACACCGCTTGCGGCTACCACGTCTTTGAGCAGGTCGCTTCCGCCGAGGGCGCCAAGGCCCGCGTGCTGCTTTCGACCGCCAGCCCCTACAAGTTCCCACGCGCCTGCTGCGACGCCCTGGGGCTCGACGTTCCCGAGGATGATTTTGAGGCTATGCGTGTGCTCGAGCAGGCCACCAACACGGTCGCCCCGACCCAGCTCGCCGAACTCGAATCCAAACCCGTCCGTTTCGAAGACGTCTGCGACGTCGATGAGATGGCAAGCTACGTCGAGTCTGCAGCAAAACGAATGAGCACCAACTAGATTCCTTATTAAGCGCCGGCGAAAGCCGGCGCACCTTCTTTTATCAGATAATCCCCGGGATGATGACGAACGCGCACAGCGTGCCTGGCTGTTTAGTTCGTCGCGAGTTCCGCACGCAAAGGAAAGCACTTAATGTGCTTTCCGTCTTGCGCAGGACTGCCCGAGCAGCGAACTAAACAGCCAGGCACGCCAGGAGGACTCACATGATCAAAATCACCGTCCCAGCAACGAGCGCCAACCTAGGCATCGGCTACGACACCCTCGGCATGGCCGTCAGCCTCTACTCGCACTTCACCTTCGAGCGCGCCGACAAGCTCACCATCACGGGCTGCCCCGAGGAGTTTCAAAACGAGAACAACCTAGTCTACGTGAGCTTTGTCGACGCACTGGCCGCATGGGGCGAGCCGGCCTTCCCCGTCGCCATCGACATTCAGACTGACGTTCCCGTCGCCCGCGGCCTGGGCTCCAGCTCAACCTGCGTCGTCGCCGGCATTATGGCCGCCGCCGCGCTGACAGGCCACACCGTCGACCGCGCCGAGCTCGTCCGCATCGCCACCGAGGTCGAGGGCCATCCCGATAACGTCGCCCCCGCCATCCTGGGCGGCGCCGTCTGCTCCTTTACGCCGACCGATTCGCTCCCCCAGTGCCTGCGCTACGAGGTGAGCGATCGCTTGCGTTTTATTACCGTGATTCCGCCCTACGAGGTACATACGAGCGAGGCGCGCAAGGTTGTGCCGCAGGAGATTCCACTCTCCACCGCCGTATGGCAAATGGGCCGCATCGCCGGCATGACGCGCGGCCTGGAGACCGGCGACCTGGATCTGATTGCCGCCGCCAACGACGACCGCATCCAAGAGCCGTATCGCCGTCGCCTCATCCCCGACTACAACGCCGTGCGCGACACCTGCCTTAACGGCGGCGCTAAGACCATCTGGATCAGCGGCTCGGGCTCGACCCTCATGGCCGTGACTGACGACACCATCGTGGCAAAGTTCCTACAGGTCAAACTGCGTGAACAGTTCCCCAAGTGTGACACGCACATTCTGACGTGCGACACCGAGGGCGCTCAAATCGAGTACCTGTAGCGCCCTGCCTCATTGCTCTCACCGGTCCCCTTGGGGCTTCCCCTGAAAACGTCCTCGATCATGAATTGCCCCGTCGTGCACTTCGCGCGACGGGGCAATTCGATCTGCGGATTGTTTTCAGGGGAAGCCCCAAGGGGACCTGCGCAGCCTCGACAGGATAATCGCATTCGCTGATTCAATTATCGCCCGATTCGCGGCGCAATCTATTTATCTCCGCTGCTCAGAACCGCCTCAAGTCTTTGCACGAGAACTCCGACGGTAATTCCAAGTGCCTCTGCATAGGCGAACTGCTCATAAACCCTAAGACTGCGTTCCCCGGTTTCGACTTTCGAGATGAACGACTGAGGTACCCTCAGTTTCTTTGCGAGTTCAACCTGAGTGATACCTTGCTCCCGACGAATCTGGGAGAGGCATTTTCCGCATGTCCTATTAGCATCAACGTTCATACCGTTTACGCTATATTCCATTTTGATATATCCCAAACTAGGATATATTCATGTGAGCATCTGTTTCACTTATCGCAATTGTTCGCATCGCACATTTGAAACGAGAGAGGGGACTCGATAAGCATGGATGACGAGATGAAAGAGCCCAATAGTGAGCAAACGCCCAGTGCATCTGATGAACAGAAGCCGAATATCGAAGGGAAGCAGGTTTCTGATGGTGCTGACGACACCACCTCCCCTGACGATCGATCATCAAATGAAGACGGTGCCACATGCAAAAAGGAAGAGGACGATTCACTTCTAACGAGTGCCATTAACAAACTTGGAGGTAATAAACGAGCGGCTATCGCAACTGCTGCGATAGTTGCCGTCATCTTCTGCTTACCCATGCTGTTTCCTCAAATGTTTTGCACCCACAAACTTTGGACCAATGCAAACTGTACAAGCCCTCGCACCTGTAAAAGTTGCGGCAAAACCGAGGGGAAACCGCTCGGACATGAATGGGAAGAAGCAACATGCACGGTTCCGAAGACCTGTCAACGCTGCGGCAAAACCGAAGGGAAACCCCTTGGGCATCAACCAGGTTCTTGGACTACCGAAGTCGATTACGTTGACGCCACCTCGAAGGAAATTCGAGAATGCGGGAGATGCGGAGAGGTCGTTGACACCCGCAACGAAAAGGAAATTACTTCCTTTCTTGGCGACGGATCGTTTTCAATTTCACCTGAAGGCTTTATTGAACGACTTAACGAGGAATTCTCCGATATTCCCAATTGCAGCAGTATGAAGGCGAGTTACGAGTTAGACGATAGCGGCACGGGACTCGAGCTTCAGATAAAAAATGGCTCTACGCTTGCCGGTATTGGAGGTTTTTTCTCGGACTCGAGCAGTCAACTACTATTCAGCTATCTTGGATCAGAAAACTGCTTCAAAAACATAGTCATGTACTTCGAAAATTCAGATTATGCCGCGGCGACAGCATTAGCAACCATACAAGCAATTGATCCAACACTCTCATTTTCCGACGCTAAGGAGATCGGCGCTGCCTGCGTAGGTACGCCAACTGTCAAAAATGGAATTACGTACGCAATCTTACCTTCAAATGGAGAATACTGGCTGAGCACCCGAATTGAATAATTTACTTTAATTGCTAAATGCAGACGCCTCTTACTCGCGGCATATTAAAGTTCAACCCCTGCTAGCATCGTCAATCGAAATATGCCCCGCCGAGCACTTTAGCTTGGCGGGGCATTTCAATACGTAGGCGGATTTTGATACCTAGAAGGCCCACATGCCCCCACTAGGCAGCCGGCTTCGCTGCTCAAATTGCTCGAACTGCAACTTGAGCAATCAGCGGCCAGCATCTCTTTTAGGCTGCGCTAGTTTCTTTGTATTCAAAGACTGGCTCTAAGATGTCTTCGATGCTGCAGTGCAGGACTTTCGCCATATCCCTTACGGTTGTTACCGATGCTTCGTTGATGTTTCTCTGGCGCTGTTCGTACATTTGGATTGAGCGGAGTGATACGCCCGATTCGTATGCCAGGTCTTGTTGGGTTTTCTTGAGCCTCTTTCTTGCTTGCGCCAGTTTAGTTTGACGAGGTGTTTTCTTCGCCATATCGCAAATAAGACGCGCCACACGTTCCTCTGAGGCTTCATGCCAGGGATAGTACAGACCGCGCAGCGCATCAAATGGAACGACATGCAGCAGATCTTCGAAAGACTCCCCTAAACGCCACTGCAGGTATGCCAGCATCCAGCCCGCCCAATATTCCGGAGTCTTCTCAAATCGATAGGTGCAGTCCGGTATAGGCCTGTTTTGATAGCCCGATCTTTCGGCGATAAGCGCGAACAGCTCAACGCCCGATTTTCCCGATACGACCCATGCGTTGCCGCGTTCGAACTCGCGAGCTACGCCGCTCAGGCAAAAGAGTTCAGCAACTTCCGATCCCTCTGCTCCATAATCATTAACGGCATAGTCAAAGCAGTCGCCTAGGTTGTTCATTGCGTCCTCGAGGTAATAGACGGGATATGTCCTACTCGGCCCACAATCCGTTAACTCTTGGATCATTTAAATCGACCCTCCCTGCCATCAAATCCCTAATGTCGACACCCTCGGTGTCAAATCCGTTTATCGTATCCAGATACTTACGTCGAGCATTCTGTTCTCGCTCAAATCGTTTGGGATAAAACTCAGCTCCCGAGGCCTGCTTCCAATCGCGGAACCTGATCGCCGAGAACGCGCGCTCACTCATAAGAGCGTATTGGATGCCCAAATCGCCCAAACGCATAATGAGTTGCAGTTGCCTGAGCGAGATCATGCCGTTAACGAACTGTCTTGCAAACGAAAAGTAGGAATCGTCGGCGCGATAGCCTCGAATAACGTCATAGGGAGAAATATCAATCAGGCAGTTATCCAGCAGATAACGAAGCCCCTCGCGTGCTACTGGCGTCGAGACATTAAACTCCCGGTTGTCGGCCAAAATCGCAAGCCAATTAAGAATTGAAAACTCCCCGGACTCCAAATCCAAGACCGCGAGACCATCCATATCGAGCTCATATCGATTCGCGATACCATCGGACTCGGTCCGGCATGCCCATTCCATCGCCATTTCCTCATGTGGCGTGCAATAAAACCCACGTCCATAGTCGTTGAACTGCTTACATCTATCCAGCGACGGATGCTCGACAACAACCTCCGACCCGTGCCAAAGCTCCATATCGACCTCCTAAAAAATATCACCCCAGTGATAGTTTACCAATAACTATCACTGAGGTGATATAGATAGGAGCTTTGGGGGGGTTAACCTGATTAGAGGCAAGCCTCAGCGATGCGGCGCTTGAGCTCGTCGATGCCCACACCGGTCTGGGAGCTTGTGATGATTACGTTCTCGGCCGGGACATTGAGCTGCTTTTTGATGGCTGCTGCCTGGCGGGCCTGCTGGGTACGGCTGAGCTTGTCGGCCTTGGTGAGGCAGACGATAAAGTTGAACTCGTTGCCCTGCAGATAGTCGATCATGTCGTGATCGAGCTTGCTGGGGTCGTGACGAATGTCCACCAGCGAGACGACCAAGTTAAAGCTGCGCTCCGAGTCGAAGAAGTCGCCGATAAGCTCTGCCCAGCGGTCGCGCTCGGCCTTGGAACGACGGGCGAAACCGTAACCCGGCAGGTCCACGAAATGCACGTCGTCGGCCTCAAAGAAGTTGATGTTGCTCGTCTTGCCCGGCGTGCTGGAAACCTTGACCAGGTTCTTGCGGCCAAAAAGCTTGTTCATAATCGACGACTTGCCCACGTTGGAGCGGCCAACAAAGCTCACCTCGGGGCAGGTGGACTCGGGAATCTGCGAAACCTTGCCATAGCTGGCAACGAACTTGGCAAGCTGGTAGTTAATGGAATCGGCCATGGACACTCCTTGGTCGTAGGTTCTTACAAAAGAGCGCGCTAATAGATAGCAGCGATACGGCGGACGATATCGAGCGTAATGCCACTCGCGGTACGGGCATACTCGAACAGGTCGAACTCACGGTCGCAAATCGCATCGTACGCCTCGTCACAATTATCGCTGATAGCGCGCAACACCAGGCAATCGACACCATTTTTAGTTGCGACATGGGCAATCGCCGCGCCCTCCATGCCAACACAATCGGCATGCGTCGCCTCGATAGCGTCGTTGCGCATGGCGGCACCCGTCACAAAACGGTTGCCCGTGGCAATCGTGCCGACCAGGAACTGCTTGGTGCCCTCGTTCGAAGCGGCTGCATTTGTCGAAGCATTGACAAAGCCACGCTCAGCAAGCACATCGGCAGCAATATCGACCAGCGCAGGCGTCGAGCCAAACTCCTCGAGCCCCGGTGCAGACTCGGCGATAAGCGCGGTATCGGTATCCAGATAGCGCAGGCGTTTGCCAATGACTACGTCGTCGATATGGAGCTTGGGGTTCAAACCGCCTGCAATGCCCGAAAACACAACAGCCTGCGGAGCATACTTGCTAATGAGGTGCTGTGTTGCAGCGGCAGCGTTCACCGTGCCCATGCCCGCCGTTGTGGCGACAACTGTCAGGCCGTCGAGCTCGCCGCTCACAACGGTCAAGCCTGCCTCCCGTGCCTCGCAAACGTCGCTCAGCTCTTCCTTAATCTGCATGATCTCTTTTTCGAGCGCACCGATAATCGCGATGGTAGCCATACCATTCCCCAAACCTATACGAAATTCTCAACCACGGTATGGTACCAGCATTTTGTTTGACCTCGCCAAACGAACACGCTAAGCCAGTGCAGCTCGCGTATCAAACAGCGCCTTTGCAATCGCGGCCGTAACCTCACTCGAGCGGTCGCTCCACGGCATCGATGTCATGACGCTCATGACATAGGTACGGCCATCGATGTCGATAAGGCCCGCATCGCATGTCGAATAGTAACCATCCTCGCTAATCCAGCCTGCCTTGTTGCGCACCAAAACATGCTTGCCCGCAATGCCATCGCGCACTCATTTAAGTCTGTCCCCAATGAGTGCCCTTGGGGGCGAAAATAGATCGCTAGTCGATGGCGTTTTTGAGTTCGGCGCGGCGCTTTTTCATACCCGTCATGACGGCGTTGCGCAGCTCGGGCATGCGCGCGGTATCCATCTGTGGAACGCCCTCAAGCTTATAGGGAATCCCCAGCTGCTCGTATTTGACGACACCCATGGTGTGATACGGCAGCATCTCCAGGCCGACCACGTTATGCCACGGGGCGATTAAACGACCGAGCGCCTCGCACTCCTCCGCCGCGTCGGTAATGCCCGGTACCACCACGTGGCGGATAACGACCTTGATCCTGCGACGCGCCAGCTCATCGCCAAACGCCAGGATGCGTGCGGGGTCACAACCGGTCAGCCTTTTATGCTCGACCGGGTCGGCATGCTTGATGTCGAGCAAAACCATGTCGGTCTCGTTGAGCACGGCATCGAACTTCTCGGGATGCTGAGGGTCGAAGGCGTAGCCACAGCTATCCAGGCAGGTATGTACACGACCATCGGGGTTGTTGTGCATTGCACGGAACAGGTCGGCCAAAAACTCGGGCTGCAGAAGTGGCTCGCCGCCCGAAACCGTAATTCCGCCGCTGCGATAGAACTCATGGTTACTCTGGAACTCGTCCATCAGGTGCTCGACGGTCACCATGGTGCCGCCGCTAACCGACCAGGTATCGGGATTGTGACAATACGCACAGCGCATGGGACAGCCCTGAACAAACACCACAAAACGGATTCCGGGACCATCGACCGTTCCCATCGTCTCGATCGAATGTACACGACCCAGGGCAAATGCAGAGTCCTCGGGACGAGCGTCCACACCCTCGAGCGTCATCTCAGCCATTCCCGCTACCTTGCCTCTCTTTGGTTTTAGCTACGTACATGCCAGAGCCATTCTAGCCCATGCGCATGATGGTGAAACGGTTTAGCCCTCAATTGGGTTGCTCTATTTGGCCCCACGCAAGAGCGGCGGGAGGTTGTCGCAACCCGCCCGCCGCCGTGGCAATAGATATCGATAGACGCCCGGCCTTACGCCTTGAGCGTGAGCACCGCACCGAAGGCGGTCGGGCCGCAATGGCTCGAAATGACGCCGCCAACCTGAGTCCAGGTAACGTCCTTAAATCCCAGATCGTGCGCATAGACTTCCATGTCGTCGCGCAGCTCCTCGGAAAGACCCACCGAATACGCCAGGCCAATGTGTGAGTAGTCAATCTCGCCCTTCGCAACCATGTGGTCAAGAAAGGCACGGGCGCACTTGAGCATAGAACCGCGGAACTTCTTGGTCGCCACGAACTTACCGCCCGTCACCTCGATGCAGGGCTTAATCTTGAGCAGATGGGCGCCTAGGAACGCGACGTTGGACAAGCGACCGCCAGCCTTAAGGAAGGCGAGATCGGTTGGGACAAAGCCCAACAGCACGCGGTCCATCACCGAATTGGTGAAGGCGAAAATTTCGTCAACGGTGGCATCGGGGTGAGCCTCGATGTATTTGGCGGTCTCGACGGCAACAAGCGACTGGCCCACCGAGACAAAGCGCGTGTCCATGGAGAACACGTAGTCGCGCCCCGCGGCTGCAATCTTCGAGGACTGATGCGAGCAGGTTGTTACCTCGGAATACGCGAGATGCAGAATGGTCGCATCGGGCTGCTCGGCATGAATGCGGTCGTACACGTGAGCAAAATCCGCAGGCGAGCAGCCACTGGTCTTGGGCATAACGCCAAACTCGTTACAGCGCGAGTAAATCTCGAGCGGATCGATCGAACCGTCCTCGACGGTCTCGTCACCAATCGTGACATGCATGGGTACACGCACGATGCCGTAGCGCTCGCAGAGCTCCGGCGTCACATCCGAACCAGACTCAACCACGATTACGTACTTGCCCATTATCATCACGACCCATCTCGACGTTGGCTATGTATTACACGCGCACGCTCGCCGCCCAATTGAACAACGACTCCCAAGCACCAGAGAGACGCCGCCCTTCGCCACAACAAAGGACAGCGTCTCCCTGAAATACTCCGTGCTTGCCTGAGATTCTACACGGTTTAGTAATGAGTGTTACTTATTCCGCAAACGGTAGCTATACGCGATAAGTGGTAGCCACCAAGAAAGCCCGTGTATCCAAAACGCTATGGTCACTCACAATTCGGCTAGCGAGCCAGACGGTAAAACTCCATCGAGGCGTCGCCCTCGGCGCGCAACTGCATCGCCGGCGCCGCAAACGAATAGGTGCGGCTCGTAAGCGCAACCTCGCCGTCGTTGACAAATACCTCGAGCATCGTGGCATCCGAAAGGACTCGCAGGCAGTAAAGCTCGTCGAGCTCAACCGACCTCTCGTCGCGTCCATAGCCCTCATCGCCCATATCAAGTGTGAGCATTCCGTTGGCAAAGCACACGACAACGCCCTCACGAACTTCCAGCTCAATGGACTTCGTCCCCCGGCACGACACGACGGCATCAAACAGTCGACCAGGAGAGCCGACGGTCTCTCCGGCGGTCACCGAAACACGCTCCTTGCGCAGTTGCTCAACCTCGCGCGCGGGCCACTGACAGAGCTTACCGTCGCGCATATTCAGCACCCTCGGCACGGTAAGCGCGCACTGCCATCCGCGTTCCGCCGTCGGGTTTTGAGCCGTTGCATCGGGGCAGCCGGCCCAACCGATCATAATCCGTCGACCGTCGGCATCTGCAAATGATTGAGGGGCATAGAAGTCAAAACCCGCATCGACCATCGGGGGCATACCCTGCCCGGCGATTTTAAAGCTAGGCGCCTCCCAATCGGCCTCAATACGAAACCACACGCACTGATGCGGGTTTTGGTAACGCCAACCATCGGCGGGCACGCCCTGCGGACAGCAGACGAGAATAAGCTCGCTATCAAGCTCAAACAGATCGGGGCACTCCCACATAAAACCGAACTTCTCGCCGAGCTCGATACGCGTCGCATATTTCCAGCACTCAAGATCGTGCGAGGTATAGACGAGCACACAACCGCGGTCGTCTTTCGTACGAGCACCAAGAACCATATAGTAGATACCGTCGTGCTCCAGGATCTTGGGGTCGCGCACGTGCGTACTAATATCGTCGGGGTAATCGACCGGACCAACAGCTATGTGCTTCTCCCCCAATTTATCGGGGTTCTCGGTAACCATGTGAATCTGATTTTGGTCGCGCCCTGTCAGCACATAGTCATAATCATCGCGGTCAAAATGCTTGACGTTACCGGTATAGAAGTAGTGAATCTTGCCGTCGTGCATAAATGCAGACCCCGAATACGCACCGCTCGAGTCTAAATCTGAATCGGGGAATAGTGCGGGACCGCGGTTCTCGTACGTCACAAAGTCCTTCGTCGTCAGATGATTCCACAGCACCGGTCCGCCGTGTGCGGCATCAAACGGATCGTATTGGTGATAGATGTGGTATGTATCACCAACCTGCACCAAACCGTTGGGATCATTGAGCCAGCCAAGCTCGGGTTCCACATGGAACAGAAGTCTATCGGGGTCAGCCGCGATGCGAGCCGCAGTCTCATCCTGCCCGGCACGCCACAGCTCGTAGTCCGAGCGCGTCACCCTATGTTTTTGATCGAACATTCAATCGTCCTTCTTGAAGAGGAGAAGGACGCCCGGCCCATGCGAGCCAAACGCCCTTCTCCAACAGGTCAACCCGTACATTACCTTGACGGATCTGGATTAGAAGCTGACATCAAAGCCGGCGCCAGCGCCCTCTTCATCGGTGGTCGGCACGCCCTTTGCCTTGTTGTAGGCAAAGATCAAGACGATTGGCACGATAAAGGCGATGAGATTGCCAGCCACATACCACACGAGGGTCTCGGGCGTGACGATGAGCAGGCCAAGCACGCCGGTCAGACCCTGACCGATAGCGCGCACCTCAAAGAGCTTGACGAAGGCACCGCCGCAGCCTGCACCGATGCATGCGCAGATGAACGGAATGATCGAATAGCGCATGTTTGCAGCAAAGATAGCGGGCTCGGAGATTCCGACCAGCGTCGGGATAAAGGACGACATGCAGATGTTGCGCTCTTTGGAGTGCTTCTTGTGAATGAGGTACATACCGATGGCGCCGCCGCCCTGGGCGATGATGGAAACCGACCAGATGGCCTGGATGTAGTTGAAGCCAGTCGTGGCAACAAGGTTTGCCTCGATACCCTGGATGAACTGATGCGTACCGGTAACGACGAGCGGCTGCAGGAACGCGGCGAAGACAAAGGCACCAAAGACGCCCATCCTGTTGTACAGGATATCGATTACGCCGGCGAGGACGTCACCGATCAGGTTACCGAGCGGGCCGAACACGGTGAACAGGGCGACGTTAGCAAGAATCAGGGTAACGGTCGGGACAAAGACGAACGAAACGACCTCGGGGATGTACTTCTGGGCAATCTTTTCGACCTTGGCCATAAACCAGGCGGTCAGAATTGCAGGGAACACGCCGCCCTGGAAAGCAACCATGGGAATGGAGAGCGGACCAAAGTTCCAGTACTCAGCACCCGTCGGGTCCATAACGAACGTGTTGCGGTTCATAAGGCTCGGGTGAACCATGACGATACCGACGAGGATGCCCAGGATCGGGTTACCGCCAAAACGCTTGACTGCGCTGTACATAACCAGGACAGGCAGGTAGTCGAACGTGGTGGCGATAATGGCAAAGAAGCTTGCGAGGTTCTTGAGGAACTCGCTGTGATCGGCGAGGCTGCCCTCCATGCCAAAGAGGCCGTTGGCAACGATCAGCGACTTAAGGCCGATGATGATTGCAGCGCCGACGAAGGCGGGAATGATGGGGATAAAGATGTCCGAGAATACCTTGAGGACCGAGAAGAACTTGCCCTTCTTGTCCGCCTCGGCGCCCTTGACCTCGGAAGCGCTGATCTCCTTAACGCCCGTCAGAGCCATAAACTCATCGTAAACCTTGTTGACGGTACCGGTACCGAAGATGATCATGAGCTGGCCGCTGTTGTACAGCACGCCCTTGACGCCATCGATGTTCTCGAGCTCGGCCTTGTTGTATTTGCTCGTATCCTTGAGCACCAGACGCAGACGGGTCACGCAATGCGTGGCGCCCTCGATGTTCTCCAGTCCGCCGACGTTGTCGACGACTTGCTGGGACACTGCCTTGTAGTCCATGTTCCTCTCCATTCCTTTTCTAAATCATAAAACGGTTCGTTGCCGCTACAGAGACGCGATCGTTGCGTTTGCGCACTTGAGCGCACCGTCGGTGACGGTAAGCGCCACACCCTGGCCCTGCTTGTTGCAGAAGCGAGCGTTGAGCGCAACGTCATCGACAAAGATGGTCGCGATGTCGTCGTCGACGACCAGACGCACATGGTGAGTGCCCTCGCCCTTAAAGAACAACGGACGCTCGAGGCCCATGTTGTTGACCTGGAACCACGGGTACTGGGGAGCCGGCGTGAACTCGAGCTTGCCCTCGCGCAGGTTGGCGCGGAACTCATAGGCAAGACCGGTCTCGGCGTCCTCGGCGAACTTGACCGAGAAGCCGGCAGCGTTACCGCCGAGCTCAATGTCGGCATCGAGCAAGTAGGTGGAGCCGGCATCTGCGGCGAGCACCTGCTCGACCTTGCCCGACTCGCAGGAAAGCTCAAAGGTCTCGACTGCCTTAGCCTCGCCAAAGGCGCCAAGCATGCTGTCGGGGAGCTTGGTGCCGAGCGTTCCGTCGGCACGCTGAACGATCTCGAGGGGCATAAAGGTGCCACCCCATAGGTAAGAGCTGGGGTCGCCGCCCTCGTCACGCGTAGGAACCCAACCAAAGAGAACGCGACGCTCGCCATCGAATGCGGTGCGAGCGGCGTAGTACGCGCGGCCGTCGAAGGAGTCGTCAGCGGGGGTAATCCAAGGACCGTTGATGGACTTGGACATGCGGTAACGGGTCTTGTTGCCGTCGCTGTACTCGGAAAAGACGAGGTACCACCAGTCGCCCATCTTAAAGAGATCAGGCATCTCAAACATGGTGTACAGGCCCGGGTTCCACCAGTCGCCCTGGAACTCCCAGTTGGTCAGATCCTTGGAGGTGAACTTGACCAGGCGGCCGGTCATCAGACGCTTGTCCTCGCCCACACGCGTGCCGAGGATGAGCATGTACTCTTCGTTCTCCTCATCCCAAAGCACAAAGGGATCGCGCCAGTTGCGGTCATCGTAACCCTCCTGGGGCGGAAGCAGCGTCTCGGCGATGTTCTTCTCCCACTTGACGGCGTCGTCGCTCGTTGCGTGAAGAAGAACCTGCTTCATCAAACGTGCGCGGACCTTATCGCGATTGCAACCAGTGTAGAGCGCATGGTACTTGTCGCCCACCTTAAACACCGTGCCGGCATAAATGTACTGGTCGACTTCCTCGTCGCCGCCGCGCTCAAGGCTCTCGCCAAAGTCCTTGTAGTTGACGAAATCCTTGGTCGTAGCGAGTGCCCAGCCAAACGGCTCTCCGAAAGGTTCGGGGTTACGCGTGTCACGCTGATGATAGAGATAGAACGTGCCGTCCTCGCCGTACGGCATGATGTCGCCTACCCAAATTCCCTCAGGCTGGTAATACACCTTGTGCATCCGAGACTTCCTTTCCACGACATACTAACTCGGTACAATGGCAAGATATGTCAATCGTTTTCATATGTCAAACGTTTTCATACCAATACGTCTTTTCGCAGTTCCAGTCGTCGGTAAACGGTTGACATATGCCGGCGAACGGTCATCAGAGGCGTTTGAGGAATTCTTTTGGCACGGGATGAACTACGCGGTTTTGCCCTCAATGAGTTCAACGGGGAGCTTGATATTCGATTCGGGATTATCGCCGTTAATAAGAGCGATGATGGATTGCGCCGCGAGCTCTCCGATGCGATCGATATCTTGACGTACGGTTGTTAAGTCAGGCATAAACGTCATAGTTCGGCGGGCACCATCCGCGCCCACGACCTTAATATCGTCTGGAGCGCTCAAGCCGCGCTGCTTCATCACGTTGAGACAGATGGCCGCCATCGTATCGTCTCCCGCAAAGATGCCGTCAATATCGGGGTTCTCATCGAGGATCTTCGCAACGACCGCGCCCTTTTCGTCGTCGGGCTTAACGAACTCAACCTCACGGACAAGCGCGGACAAACCGGCCTGCTCAACAACATCGAGGTAGGCATCGGTACGCTTATTGGCAGGCATGCGCATGCGGCTATTGCTGCGCAGGCACAGGATACGCCTGCAGCCGTCATCAATCAGACGGCGCGTGGCGAGCTCGCCAATGCCATAGCTGTCACTTGCAATCTGGACAGAGCCCTCGCCAAGATCGCAGTCGATGCCAACCAGGCTCAAGCCCATCTCGGCATATGCCTCGGCACCGATATTGAGGGAGTTGACGATGACGCCGTCGACCATATTGCGGCGGAGCATGTCAATATAGGAACGCTCAAGATCGGGTCGATTGGCGCTGTTGCACAGCAACATCTTAAAGCCGTTTTCCGCTAACGTGCGCTCGACCGCCTGCACAACCTGAGCATGGAACGGGCTGCTCACAAAGGGAACGATCATACCGATAAGATTCAGGCGACCGTTGAGCATGGCACGGGCGATATCGTTGGGCGTATAGTTGATGCGCTCCATCGCGGCATGGACCTTATCGCGGGTCTCTTGGCTAATATAGCCGCGATTATTAAGCACGCGAGATACCGTAGTAGGCGAAACCCCCGCCACCGCTGCAACTTCCTTGATGCCAGGCTTAGCAGAATCCTTAGAACGAGCGCCCTCGCGAGCCATAGCACCCTCCCCCATCAACATGTCAAACGTTTACATACGAACAAAGCATACCCCAACAACAGCGGGAAGACGGTAACAGCACAAGTAAGTAAACGACTCATCCAAATAATTAGGAGAGTTCCGCCTAAAGGGTGACTACACAGGACCCCCGCCGGGGCTGTTTGGGCTACCTCCCAAAACATTCCGCACTGATATCTTCTGTATTGAAGACGTCGATGATGCACCCGTATACCAT
>CABUVC010000009.1 GCA_902494855.1 uncultured Collinsella sp. | reverse complement strand
GTCGATATCGGACTTGTGACCCGCCGTGGCGACGACCACCAGGTCGCGCGGCCCGATGGGGCACTGCTTACTCAGGTTCTTGTAGTCGACCAAGCGACGATCGTAGACACCGGGCACCCATTCGGGCGTCAACGTGCTGGGGCGGTCGTCGCACGCCACGACGGCAAAGCCCGCCGCCGTGAGCACCCGCGCCGTCGCGGCGCCCACGTGGCCACAGCCAAAGATATAGGTCAGGCCCTCGGGGCAGAGCGTCTCGATGTGCGCCGCGGGAATCTCAGAGGCTGCGTTGGTGTAGGTGACCTTACTCCCCTCCTCCACCAGTGAAAGCCCGGGGCAGCCCGCAATGGTATGGCGCGATGCCTCGCCATGGTACTCGGCCACATCGCCCTCGAGCGCGCTCGCGATAAACGGCTCAAAGTCGATGACGAAGTCGCCGATGCGTCGATACGCCAGTACATCGGCAATTTCCTGGAACAACGGTGCCTGAGTCGCGTCCAGGTGCAGATAGCACAGGCAGATGGCTCCGCCGCAGATCATGCCAGTATCGGAGTTCTCGCCGCCCATGGTGTAGCGGACCAGACGCGATTTACCCCCGGCCAGCAGCTCGCGCGCCTCGTCCAGCGCAAAGAGCTCAATCTTGCCGCCGCCGATAGTGCCCGCCTGGCTACCGTCGGCAAAGACGGCCATCCAGGCGCCCACGCCACGCGGTGACGACCCTGCCGTGCCGGCCACGACCACGAGCTCGCACGTCTCGCCAGCACGCAGGGCGACAAGCGCCGCATTCACAACATCGAGCTTTTCCATTGCCGCCTTCTATCCTCTAAAGATATCGGTGAGCATAGCGAGTGCCTCGAGCACGCCGCCGCCGACCGACGTCGCCTTGTCCGAAATGTAGTTGATATAGCTGGCATCGCCGCGCGGATCGACATCGGCGCATTTAAAGCCCTCAGTCACCTGCACGCCGTTCGCCAAAAGCCCGCGCAGGCAGCCATCGATCTGCGCGCACATGGGCGTATCGCCCGCGTATCCAACACACTCGCCTGCGCTCACGATGTCGCCGATCGCATGGTCAGACCTAAACACGCCGGCAGCAGGGCTGTGGATAACACGCTCTTTGCCATATCCGGCGATGATACCCGGCACACCCGTATTGGGCTGGGGCGAGCCCTGGGTAATGACGCGGCCCAAAAAATGCCCGCGCATGGTCTCGACCACGGCATCGCAGTCGATCGGCGCGGTAAAGCCCGGCCCCACCGCGATGACGGCAGGAGCCATGTCGCGCGTGGTGCCCAGATTGCGCTTGGCCAAGATCGCGTCCACCACGGCCGCGGGCTTAAGTTCGCCGAGCATCTGCGCCTGAGGGTCTACCACGACGGCGACGTCTCCAGCCTCGGCAATCGCAAGCGCCTCAGCCGGCGTCTGTGCCAAGCGAGCGCGAATGCCCTCGACCTCGACCTCGCCCAGGCGAATGGCCTCGCAAAAACTGATTGTGCGGCGGATGCACGTGGGAACCGCGATATCGGCCATAACGACCGACACGCCGGCGCGAACCAAGCGAGCGGCGACGCCCGTGGCGATATCGCCAGCGCCGCGAACATAAACGAGCATTCCCGGGGCACCTCCCTGTGCTACGGTTTGAACAGAGCAAAAGCGGTTCGACCGCTACTCTGATGATTATTTATTATCACAGTATTATACGGCGGTGAACAGATGGAAACGACGAGCGGAAATCTTGCCTCCGCGCTCAAGATCGAGCCGGGCATAACCGCAATTATCGGCAGTGGCGGCAAGTCGACCTTGCTGAAGACGCTGGGCCTCGAGCTTATGCGCGCTGGCGGCCGCGTGCTCCTCTGTACCAGCACACACATGTTTCCCGTCGCCGGCGTGCCATGGGACGGATCGAGCTGTCGTCTGGACGCCGCGCCTTGGAAGCCGGGCGCTGCACATGTCCCCGGTTGCACCTGCGAGGCGTGCGCGGGCATGAGCCGCGGAAGTATCTGCCAGGCGGGTGTTTTGGACCCGGAGACAGGCAAACTCTCCGCCCCCGCCGAGCCGCCCAACGAGCTGGCACAGCGCTTTGACTATGTGTTGGGCGAAGCAGATGGCAGCAAGCGACTCCCGCTCAAGGCGCATGCCGCCTGGGAGCCGGTAATTCCCACCGCCACGGCAAACGTTGTCTGGGTCGTCGGCGCCTCGGGGCTGGACAAGCCCGTCGCCGAGGTTGTCCACCGCCCCGAGCTCTTCTGCGAGCGCTGCGGCTGCGAGCCCACCGACGCTGCCACCCCAGAGCGCGTCGCCATGGTGCTCAATGCCGAGCTGCAGATGCTGAACCTCGACAATGCCCGCATCATGCTCAACCAAGTCGACACGCTTGCCGATCCAACGATGGCAGATTGCTTCGAGGCAGCCCTCGGCCGCCCCCTCATCGCCACCAGCCTCCAGGGGTAGCAAATTTGGGACGGGGCTCTTTTTGCTACCCCGTCCCAAAAAATCATCTCCCAAATTAGCTACCCCGGCGGTCTTCCCGTTAGCGGGGCACGTAGCGGCCGGGTTGGGCTCCGGTGGGCTCGCCGTCGCGCGCAGCCAGCACGCCGTTCACAAACACGGCCTTGGCGCGGCCGTGCGCCTCAAAGCCCTCGAGCGGCGTGTAGTCCACGGCCTGATGCTGCGTAGCCGCGCTAATGGTCCAGCGCGCGCACGGATCCCACACGCACACGTCGGCATCGGAGCCCTCGGCAAGACATCCCTTGCGCGGATACATGCCAAAGACGCGCGCCGGGTTCTCGCTCATCAGGCGGCATAGATCCTCGGGGCCCAGCTGTCCCTCAAAGCTCGTAGCGATCGCGACGGGGCGATGCTCCACGCCGGGCCCGCCGTTGGGAATCGCGCGGAAGTCGTCGCGCCCGCGGTCCTTTTGCCCGTGCAGGTTAAAGCTGCAATGATCGGTCGCAATAGTATCGATCTCGCCGGCCACAAGCGCCTCGCGCAGAGCCGCACGGTCGCCGGCATGGCGCAGCGGCGGACTCATCACGTACTTGGCACCCGCAAAGCCATCCTCGCCCTGCTCCAGATAGCAGGTGTCGTCGAGCATCAGATACTGAGGGCAGGTCTCGACATAGATATTCTTCTGCCCGCGCGCCTTGGCGGCACGGATAGCCTCAAGCCCCAGCTTGGTCGAAAGGTGCACCACGTTGACCGGTGCGTCGCCGGCCAGGTGCGCCAAATATAGCAGACGGCTCACGGCCTCGGCCTCGCACACATCCGGACGGCTGAGTGCATGGCCCTCGGGTCCATGAATCCCCTGCTCAAACACGCGCTTCTGCAGCTCATTCACCAGCGTACCGTTCTCGCAATGCACGCACAGGATACCGCCCAGGCGCTTGAGTTCCTCCAGCACCTCGAGTGTCTCGGCATCGTTCAAGCGCAGGTGATCGTAGGCAAAGTAGGTCTTAAACGACGATACGCCCGCTTCGCGCATGGCCGAAAGGTCGGCACGGTTGCGCTCATTCCACTCGGCGAGCGCCATATGAAAGGCGTAGTTGGACGTGCAGGTTCCGTCGGCGCGGCGATGCCACTCGGCCAAGGCATCGGGCATGGTCACGCCGCGATCGGCTGTCGCGTAGTCCACGATGGTCGTCGTGCCGCCGCAGGCAGCCGCACGCGTACCGGTCTCAAAGCTATCGGCCGTCCAATCCATGCCAGTCCAGCACTGCATGTGCGTGTGGCCGTCGATAAAGCCGGGAAACACCCAGCAGCCCGCGGCATCCTCGACGGTATCGCCCTCGGCCGGCTCGATTGCCGCGGCAATCCGCACAATCTTGTCGCCCTCCATGGCAAGATCGGCGCGGCGAAGCCCCTGGGGCGTCACGAGCGCGCCGTTTTTGATGATGATCATAATTGCTCCTTATTGATTGATGCAGTTGGCCACGCGATCAAAATACGAGCAGGCGGCGATATGCTCCGTTATGCGTCGCTGTCCCTTGACGGTATCGACGTCCCACAGCTCGTAGGCACGCGCCTCGACCAGCACCACGTCGGTACGGTCCTTGAGAATCGAACCGCCGCCGTCCTTACCCTCAAGACACATAAGTGCATCGAACAGTTCCGCCGGAAAGAGCACCGGGCTCGAAGGCTCACCGTTGCACGCAAGACGCACCGGATGCCTGCGGCCACGCTCGTCAAATGCACGAACCATAGCCTCAAAAGAATCCGAACTCACGAGCGGCTGGTCACCCGGCAAAAAGAGGCAACCTTTCCAGTTGCGTTCGACTCCCCACGAAAGGCCCGCACGGACGCTTTCGCTGCGCAGCTCGCCATCGTGCAGCACGCACGGGCAATGCTTGTCATCACAAATCTGAGCGGCCTCGGGCCAACGCGTCGAAACCACGACGTCAAAGCCCCGGGGAACCGAATCAATGGTCCGGGCAATCAGCGGCTCGCCATAGATATCGGCGAGCATCTTGTTAGAGCCAAATCGCTTGCCCTCGCCCGAAGCCATAATGACGCAACCAAGTTTCATGGCGATACCTCCCCTGAAACCATCGTACCCATAACTCGCGTCGCGGGGCATCTACATCGAAAGCGCTTATCCCGCACGCCCACGATGCAAAAAGGGGCACCCCGCCGGTTGGCAGAGCGCCCCCTTTACATGGCTTACCTCAGCGCGGCTTTAGGCCTGGAACCAACGGGCGGTGTTGCGCTCGTCGAGGGCCTTGAGGGTAGCGGCGGGATCGGCAACCTTCTGCAGGAACATCATAGCTGCGATGGCGTACGGCTTGTAGCTGGCCTCCTTGTACATGCCCACGCGGTGCATGTCAAAGACGTCGGCGTTGACCTCGCCGTGCTCGCAGGAGACACCGGAGATGTCGGCGGGCAGCGGGTGCATAAAGATGGTGTCCTGGCCGTTGGCGGTCTTCTCCATGAGCTCGGTCGTGGAGCACCAGTCCTGATGGGTGGCGTTCTGAGCGAGCAGCTCCTTCTCGAGCGCTGCGATGCCGGCGTCGTCGCCCTCCGCGTACAGGTTGGTACGCTTCTCCATGGCGGCAAACGGAGCCCAGCTCTTGGGGATCACGATGTCGGCGCCCTCGAAGGCCTCGACCATGGTGTTGACCTGCTTAAAGGTGGTGCCGGACTCGGCGGCATAGCCCTTGGCGCGCTCGACGACCTCGGGCATGAGGTCGTAGCCCTCGGGGTGGGCCAGGGTGACGTCCATGCCAAAGCGGGGCAGCAGGCTGATCAGCGACTGCGGGCAGGACAGCGGCTTGCCGTAAGAGGGCGAATAGGCCCAGGTGACGGCAACCTTCTTGCCCTTGAGGTTCTCAAGACCGCCAAACTCGTTGATGAGGTAGAGCATGTCGGCAGAGGACTGCGTGGGGTGATCGGAGTCGGACTGCAGGGAGATGAGCGTGGGACGGTGATCCAGAACGCCGTCCTCGTAGGCCTGCTGGACAGACTCGGAGACCTCGGCCATGTAGGCGTCGCCCTTGCCGATGTACATGTCGTCGCGGATGCCGATGACGTCGGCCATGAAGGAGATCATGGTAGCGGTCTCGCGGACGGTCTCGCCGTGAGCGATCTGGGACTTCTTCTCGTCCAGGTCCTGCAGCTCGAGGCCGAGCAGGTTGGCGGCCTTAGAGAAGGAGAAGCGCGTACGGGTGGAGTTGTCGCGGAACAGGGAGACGGCCAGGCCCGAGTCGAAGATCTTGGACGAAACGTTGTTCTCACGCAGCTCGCGCAGGGCGTCGGCAACGATGTAGAGAGCCTTGAGCTCATCGGTGGTCTTATCCCAGGTGTGCAGGAAGTCGCTGCCGTACATGCCCTTAAAATCGAGGCCGTTCAGCTGCTCGACGAGCTCGGTAAACTTGGCGTCCATGTAAATATCCTTTCCATAGATGAAACGATCGCAATGAGTAGATGTGCTCCGGCATGCGCGTGTGGCTAGAACATGCAGAGCGCTATGACGAGGACCCGCTACCGTTGAGGAAGCATGGGAGATAACGACCGCGGGCCCCAAGTCAACAGGGGGTGCCGGGGACACAGGCTGTCCCCGGCTCAACAAGATCAAGGAATGGGACTAGTCGATCTTGTTGTTGGTCAGACCAGCGCGGAACACGGTAGCGTCGCCATCGGCCTGGCTCGGATCGTAGAGGTTCAAAGCAGCAACATACATGGCGGCAGCGGTGACCAGGTCGTCCTTGTAGGTGACCTCGTTGGGAGCGTGAGCCTGAGACTCGGCACCCGGGCCAAAGCCAACGCAGGGGATGCCATAGCGGCCCTGGATGGAAACGCAGTTCGTGGAGAAGGTCCACTTGTCGCACAGCGGGCGACCGGTGCGCTTGTCCATGCTGGGCTCGCAGCCGATGCGCTCGTCACCGAACATGGCCTTGTGGGCGTCGACGAGGGCCTTGACGTGCGGAGCGGTCTCCTTGTTGATCCACGTGGGGAAGTAAGCCTCGGTCTCGTAGACCTCGCCGGTCCAGGACGGACGGTCGTACATGTACATGGAGACCTTCACGTCGTCGCCGTACTTCTTGGCGGCCGGCAGGTTACGGATCTCGTCCAGGCAGGACTCCCAGGTCTCACCGGCGGTCATGCGACGGTCGATGGAGATGGCGCAGGAGTCAGCGACAGCGCAGCGGCTGGGGCTGGTGTAGAAGATCTGGCTGACGGTGCAGGTGCCGCGGCCCAGGAAGCGGGCGTCCTCGAAGTGCTCGGGGTTGTACTTGGGGTCGAGCATCTTGACGAGGCCCTTGATGTCGGTCGACTCGTCACAGCCGTTGTTGTTGAGGGCGCGGACGTCGGCGATGATGTCGGCCATCTTGTAGATGGCGTTGTCGCCGCGGTCGGGAGCGGAGCCGTGGCAGGAGGTGCCGTGAACGTCGACGCGGATCTCCATGCGGCCGCGGTGACCGCGATAGATGCCGCCGTCGGTGGGCTCGGTGGAAATGACGAACTCGGGCTTAATGCCGTCCTTGTTGTAGATGTACTGCCAGCACATGCCGTCGCAGTCCTCTTCCTGGACGGTGCCGACGACCATGATCTTGTAGCCCTCGGGGATGAGGCCCATGTCCTTCATCATCTTGGCAGCGTAGGTAGCAGAAGCCATGCCACCCTCCTGGTCGGAGCCGCCGCGGCCGTAGATGATCTCGTCGGTCTCGTAGCCCTCATAGGGATCGGCATCCCAGTTCTCGATGTTGCCGATGCCGACGGTGTCGATGTGGGAGTCGATGGCGATGATCTTGTCGCCCTCGCCCATAAAGCCCATAACGTTGCCCAGGCCGTCGACCTTGACCTCGTCATAGCCAAGGCTCTCCATCTCGGCCTTGATGCAAGCGACAACCTCACCCTCCTCGCAGGACTCAGAGGGATGGGAGATCATAGCGCGCAGGAAGCGAGTCATATCAGCACGATGAGACTCAGCCGCAGCCTTAATGGCATCAAAATCGAGTTCTTTAGTCATAACAGTCAACCTTTCTACAAGGGTTTACCTACAGGTAGATATTTCAGATAGATCACTTGTGCCAAGCGGCGTGAGGTTGAGCACCCCACAAGCAAGTAACCATAGGAGGCGGACGGAGGACTTTGCTCCGTCGCGAGTTCCGCACGAGCCGGAGAGCACTTAATGTGCTCTCCGTGCGAGCAGGACTGTCCGAGCAGGGAGTAAAGTCCTCCGGCTGCCTCCGGACAGGTCAGTCTGCTAGCAGGTCGGATACTCGCCCTCCCAGACGATGCGACGGTACTGATCCGGATCGGTGTCGCCCTCGGTGGAGAAGCAGAGCACGGAGCTCGTCTTGTCCAGGCCGATGAGCTCCTTGAGCTCGGCGTACTCGGGATCGAGCATAAGGGTCTCGACCAGACCGGTGGTCACGGCGCCGGACTCGCCGGAGATAACGCGCGGGTCGCCCTTCTCGGGAGCGCCCAGGGTGCGCATGCCGCGAGCGGTGACCCAGTCGGGGCAGGACACGAAGGCGGTGGTGTGGTTGCGCAGGATATCCCAACCCAGAATGTTGGGCTCGCCGCAGCACAGACCGGCCATGATGGAGGGCATGTCGCCGTCCACGATGCGCGGGTCGCCGTCGCCGGCGGCAGCGCCCTTGTACAGGCAGGCGGCCGGTGCGCACTCGACCACGACGAAGGTGGGCGGGTTATCGGGATACAGGTTGGTGAAGTAGCCCACCACGGCGCCGGCGAGCGAGCCTACGCCAGCCTGGACAAAGACGTGCGTCGGGCGGTTGATGGCCATCTCGCGGAGCTGCTCGGCAGCCTCGGAGGCCATGGTGCCGTAGCCCTCCATGATCCAGGACGGGATCTTCTCGTAGCCCTCCCAGGCGGTGTCCTGAACGATGACGCCGCGCTCGCAGGCGTCGGCCTCGGCGGCGGCCATGCGCACGCACTCGTCGTAGTTGACCTCTTCGATGGTCACCGTGGCGCCCTCGGCGGCAATGCTATCGAAGCGGGGCTTGGTGGAACCCTTGGGCATGTGCACGACGGCCTTCTGGCCCAGCTTGTTGGCAGCCCATGCCACGCCGCGGCCATGGTTGCCGTCGGTGGCGGTAAAGAAGGTAGCCTGGCCAAAGTCCTCGGCCAGCTGATCGGAGGTCAGGTAATCGAAGGTGCAGTCGGCAACGTCCTTGCCGGTCTCGTCGGCAATGTAGTTGGCCATGGCAAACGATCCGCCCAGGACCTTAAAGGCGTTGAGGCCAAAGCGGTAGCTCTCGTCCTTAACGCACAGGTTGGACAGGCCCAGGCGCGCAGCCTGACCGTCCAGGCGGGCAAGCGGAGTGACGGTATATTGAGGGAACGACTGGTGGAAGGCGCGGGCCTTCTTCACGTGGTCGAGGCTCATGATTCCCAAGTGCTTATCATCGCTCTTGGGCATCGTGTTGCCCGCCCACTGGATCTTATCGGCCATACGGTGAACTCCTTAAGTCCTCTCTTGCCGGCCCCCGCATACGCGTTTCAGCCCATTCCCATTCATGCGGCTAAACTTTTATGTGGATGCCAAACAAAAAGTTTGTTAGTACTGTTCTATCACACTTTTTGATTGGCAAACCTAACAAATTGTTTGTTGCCGTAATCGGTACCTTTTCGCCGCCGAACGGTCACATAACGCAGCGACGCTTTCGTTATTTGCGAACAAGTGTGGTTTATGGCAAAGTGTGCCCAAACTAATTTTTAGGAAGGCACCCATGACCCCCGCACAGATTGAGTTCTATAAGCGCCTTGCACACGGTCTGGCGCTCCAATTTGGCCCCAACTGCGAAATCGTCGTCCACGATCTGGAGACCGATGACGTGGACCACTCCATCGTAGTGATCGAAAACGGCCACGTCAGCGGGCGCAAACTGGGTGACGGCCCCAGCCATATTGTGTTTGAGTCCATGCACGAGGGCGCCACCGACGTACACGACCGCGAGCCATACCTCACCAAAACCACCGATGGCAAGCTGCTCAAGTCCTCGACGATCTTTATCCGCAACGATGAGGGCAAGCCTGTCGGCATTTTGGGCATCAACTTTGACATTACGCTTATGAAGGCTTTTGAGCGTTCGCTCGACGCCTTTACCGGCACCGGCGGCACGGGCTATACCGAACCCGAGCCCATTACCAAGAACATCGGCGACCTGCTCGAAGACCTGCTGCACGAGTGCGAGCAGTTTGTGGGCAAGCCCGCGGCACTCATGACCAAAGACGAGCGCATTCGTGCCATTGGCTACCTTGACCGTCGCGGCGCCTTCCTCATTTCCAAGTCGAGCGAGCGCGCCTGCGAGTTCTTTGGCATCTCCAAGTACAGCTTCTATAGCTACCTCAATGAGGCCAAGGCGGCAGCAGGCGACAAGTAGGCACTCGCCTGGATTGCCTCTCCCCTTTTGGGCGCGAGTTCTGGAAAGCATGAATCCAAGACCGAGCCGCTTGGAAAGTTCCATATAATCGATGTCATTAGTATTTCGAAAGGGTGGAACAGAATGGCGTTGAGCAAGGCATCATGCACCGGTCGCGGATTGATTCCGGCAATTGGTGGACATGTGCACCGCATGTTCGATGAGGGTGAAGACGACTTGTTTTCGCTGAGCCTTGACGACGTGATGGATGATCGCCCGTGGACCGCCGACGAACTTATGGGCGGCGGGGCTCGCCCGTCAAACCCCAATCCCGCACTTGCGCCTAAGACCGCATCTGCGCCGACTCCTGCGCAGTCGGCTGTTTCGACGCCCGCGCCTACGCCCGCACCCACTTCGGCGCCCACGCCCGCTCCCCGCCCCGCAAGCGACCCGTCCGAGACGGCAGCATTTCTCGCTGCAGCGACGCAGGGCAAATCGGCCGACAGCACCGTTATGTACAGCGCCCAGCAGTTGCCTGTTCCTGCGGCACGCAAGCCTCCGGTCGCAAGGCTCGACGAGCCCGTTGCCCATCAAGTTGCCTACGATTCCTGGGCTGCAACCGATCTGGATGAGACCTCTACCGGCATGCCGGCGCTCGATGTTCCAGTTAACCCGCTTTTTGCCGCCAACACGAGCGCCGCGGACTATGAGGGCGGTGCGGCATATTCCGATTATTCCGATGGCTATGCTGGCACCGGTCGCATCGAGACCGAGGATTATGGCACCGCATCGAGCGATTATCTCAACGATCCGTACGCTGCCACGCCTGCACCGGAATATGACCCGGAGGCCGCGTCCGCGCCGGCGTATACCAAAAGCACGGGCGAAGAGCGCTTTGCCGATTATTACGCCGAGGAAAAGGCGCTGCGTTTCTCGGAATTTCCGCAGGCAGTCAAGGTTACCTTTATCGCCATTATCATTGCCCTGCTCGGCGTCATTGCGTTTGAGGGATTCCAGCTGTTCCGCGGCCCCACCCAAGCGGAGTCGGAGACCCAGCAAAAAGAGGACGATAACCAGTACCTGGACATCAACACCCTCAAGGGCGACCCCAACGACGGGGACGATGAGTAGCGAGGGCTGAAGGCGGCCGCAGGATCCCGCATCCAACACCGGCTTCTAAGTGCTGTTTTGTCATCCAGCTACACTTTTCCGAAGTTTTAAGGTGCCTATTTCGACACTTTTCCGTACTTTTACACGGCTGATTTCGACACTTTTCCGGATGAAAGCCGAATAATCACTTGGGAAACCAACCCCGTTCACGCGTCATTTCGCAGGCGGCGCTTGATTTCTGTCCGTACACGTTGATAGACTTCCTCTTGCCCGCAAGGAGCGGGCGCGTTTTATCCAGAGTCGGGGTAGAGAGTTGGCTCCACGATCCCGACGCCAACCGGCCAAGAGGCACGGTGGCCCTGCCAACATCGATGAAAGGAGTCCGTATGGACAATTTCTCTGTGCGCAGCGAGCGTAACTTCCACAACCTGATCGTCAAACCGAATCACATGCATCTTCTGGATAAGCCAAATGGCTACGCCTCGGCCATGATCAAGAGCAGCCTCTCCCACCAGATGCGCTTTACGGTGCAGGTGCTCAAGGAAGAACTCTGCGCCGCCGGCAGCCCGCACGTGCTGCAGATCAAGCTGCTTGGAGACGACTCGCGTGAGCCGTCTAGCTGGAAGCTCTTTGCTGACGGCGTATGCGTTGCGGACGGATCCGGCGCCTTTGCCCGAGAGTGCTTCTGCGAGGGAGCCGAGGCATTCCTGGACCTGTGCCGCGACGCCGTGCGCTCGGCCGAGCTGTACTAGTGGAGCCAGAGGGAGTATGAGCTGTTGAGTGCGGCCCGCGGGATTGCGGGGGCGTAGGAACAGAAGCCTCATGATGGTGGCCTCGGCTGGAATGACGTATCGCTCGATAAATGATCTCAACAACGTAGCCGATGCGCCGCATTTCGCCTCAAAGGCATTGAGCGATCGGGTGGCGTCCAGCATTTCTTTGATATCCCCAATTGATTGTTCCGAGAAAGTCTCTTCATGCCCTCATAATCGCCCTTACGAGAAACTTGGACGAGACGGGCGTCCATACGCCGTCTCTAAACTAACGAGCCGTTCGCGGAAAGAACATCAGGCTAGCGTGGGCCAAAGATATACTGGTATCGTTGCAACAATTATGGAAGATCGGCATCGTCAATGACCTCCTTGAAATTCTCCAGGCGCTTCGCGCTTAGCCTGCTCGTCCCGCTGTCCGCCGCCGTAGCGCTAGCTTTGCCCTCAACCGCCCTCGCTGCGTCGGACCCGAACCCGCCCAGCATCTCCAACGTGACGTTATCCGCGACGACAGTCACGGCCGGCTCCACGCTGCATGTCGGCTACGATGTGGACGACCCCGATGGGGTGCGGTCAGTCACGCCGATAGTCGAGGTCGTCGTCGATAGCGATGACGGGGACCAGGGCAACAGCTCCCGCCTCGCCTTCCGGTCGACCGGCGACACGACCGCGGGCTTCGATATCCCCACCTCCCCGAGCGACCGGCCCTGCAGGTACCGGATCATCGGCCTCGGCGTGACCGATAGCCTTGGATGGGTTACCGATGTCTACGACGCGGCGTATGCCGAGGAGAAGGGACTCAACTCTCCGACCTTCGCCACCAGCCCCCTCGTCTATGAGGTGACCGAGGGGCCCGCGGACCAGAACCCGCCGACCGTGTCCTCCGTGTCGTTCTCGAGCAGGGAGGTCGCGACCGGTGCCGACTTCCACATCTCTTGGTCCGTCGCGGACCCGGACGGCGTTCGCTCCGTTTCCCCCATACTGCAGCGGGGCTGGGAGGATAAGGACGACGGCTGCTCCGTTTCGTCGGCCTATTATCACGGAGGCTCGTCTATCGACGGGTTCGACCTCACATTCGACAGCAATAGGATCGGAAGGCACAGGCTGATCGGCCTTTCGGTCACCGATGACCTAGGGTTCGAGACCGATGTGTACGAGAGTTCCTACGCCAGGGCCAACGGCATCTCGGGCGCGACTTTCTCGGTTGCCGACCCGAGCGAGCTGTGCTTCGAGGTGACCGGCAGCGCGATCGACCGGAACCCGCCCACGGTCTCGAACGTTTCCATCTCCGCGAAGAGAGTCCCTGTCGGCGGGCTCCTCCGCATCTATTGCAATGTAGGCGACGCGGACGGCGTGAAGTCTGTCTCCCCGATTCTCGGCGACCCCGGCTATGTCGAGGACCCGAACTCTGTAAAGGCCCGTAAAACGTTGAGCTGCAGCTACGATGCGGCAAGAGGCTATATCGAAATCGAGTTCCCCACGTCGCTCTCGATGGGCTCGTTTGAAATCCATGCCCTCGCGGTCCTCGACAAGGCGGGTCATGAGACCTTCGTCTACAGCTCCGCCTACGCCGAGCGTAACGGCAAGACCGGCGTCCGGACCTTTGATGTCGACGACGCGGAGAACGTCACCTTCGACGTGACCGCCCCGCTGTATGCCGCCACCAAGGGCAACGGACAGGCATATGCAAAGGGCAACGAGAACGGTCTGACCTTCCGCTTCAGCGGTCCTCTCGATGAGTTCACGCGTCTCCTCGTGGACGGAAATGAGGCCTCCGCTGAGAACTACACCGCAACCAAGGGCAGCACGATTATCGAGCTCAAGCCGGCCTACCTGGACACGCTTGCCGCCGGCGGACACACCGTCACGGCCGTCTGGAAGGACGGGACGGCGACCGATGCATCCTTCACCGTGGAGGGGAAGGCCCAAGGGGAGCAGGCGGGCGGCAAGACCGATGTAGATTCACCCGGCGACAACAAAAGTGATCCTGCCACTCCTGAAAAGGACGCCGACGAGGCGTCTACAAAAAGGTCGGGACACACGACAACCGATGAACTAAAGCTCGCCGTAACCGGCGACTCCGCTTGGATGGCCAGCATCGCATTAGCCATGGCGGCCACGGCCTGCTTCGCGGCAGCGAGAAGGCTTGAGCCCAAGCAGCATAGGCACGAACAGTAGCTCAAAGCGAACTCAACTGGGAAGGGCAGATGGATAGCCGTCCTTCTCTTGCAATCAACCCAATCCGCTGAAATGCAATCAGTTAACGAGTTTTGCCAGACGCTCGGTCTCTACCCCGCTCTGGCAAGCCACCTAGCAATGAGATAATGCCCACGGCGATCAACGCAAACAAGGAGCACGCTATGGCAGACAACGAGATCAAACCCTCAACGGACGGCGGCCGAGAGGAACTCGTGGCAAAACAGCTCGCATCGACCAAAATCCACCTCGCGCTCACCCAGGAGCGGGTGGACGTCTCCGGCGCCATCAAGCTGCCGCTCGAGCGAATTCCCCAGCTCGGCGTGGCGTTCGCCTCGCTCCCCTCGATGTTTCGCACCGTCACTAACACGGTGAGCGTACCCACGTTGCTCCAGGCGACTGACAAATTTGGCAACCCGCTCGATCCGTCGAAACTCAACTCGTTCAAGGACGGCAGCGGTCTCACAGGGGGCTACCGCGACGCAGTCAAGGGCTTTGGACAGGCGCGCTTCCACGTAGTCGAGGGCGAC
This sequence comes from uncultured Collinsella sp., assembly GCA_902494855.1. Lineage (GTDB taxonomy): Bacteria > Actinomycetota > Coriobacteriia > Coriobacteriales > Coriobacteriaceae > Collinsella. The sequence goes on along the minus strand of CABUVC010000009.1, from coordinate 4,203 downwards.
ATCGCCACGAGCGTCACTCAAGTGCCTTACGACCCGACGTCGTTGTTCATGGCAGCCGCAATCGCGCAGATAAACCAAAAGCTCGACTCCATCCAGGAGTCCGTCGACGAGATGTTCGAGTACATGCGTCAGCGCGACAAGGCCAACATGCGTGGCAACCTCAAGACGCTCGCAGACATCCTCAACGGTTACGGCCTCAACTACGGCAACGCCACCTACATGGCAAACGCTCATATGAAGGTGCTCGACATCAAACAGTCGTCCGCGCAGGACATGGAACTCTTCCGCTCGCAGGCGCAAGCGGATCTGAAAAAGAAAGGGTTCATCGAGGTGCGAGACGGCTTGGGCAGACGCCTCGACAAGGTGCTCGACTACCTCAAAGACTGCCAGCTCGCCACCTACATCCACGCGTTCTCACTGTTCCTCGAACCCATGCTCGCCCAGAACTTCGAGCCCGCAAAGCTCGCGGACGCCACCGCGAAGATCGAGGCCGATTCGATTGCGTATCGCGAGCTCTACACCGAGTGTTACGACGCCCTCGAGGCGGGAACTGCCGACACCGTCGATGCGGCACTGCTGGGCGGCATCGCGTCCGCGGGCAAATTGCTCGGTCACGCCATCGCAAAGACCCCCGTGGGCGAACATACGCTCATCGACGAGGCACTCGAGGGTGCAGGAGAGGACATCGGCAGGTTCAACGACAGGCAATCCGAGAAACTCCTCGAAAAGCTCCATCGGGCAAAGACGCCTGACGTCGCACCGTTCAAGCAGAGCGTAATGGAAGTAGACACCCTCTACAACCGCCCCACGCAGATCGCCGTGGACGCCGAGAACGTCTACATCCTGCCTGCCAAGCGGCAGGAAGAGTAGCGATACGCGACAGGCCACGCGCCATGCAGACGGCCAACGCCGCCTATCTCCCCTCCGTCTTCAACCTCAGCTGCAGGTCGCCCAGCTCGGGGCACTTGCTGGAAAGGCGCGTCTGAGCTCGCTCGCCCATCCCCCACCGCTGGCGGATCTCCTGGGCGTGCGGGCTCACGTGATAGTCCCCCTCCATCATCTGCTTGAGCAGCTTGGTGGTCACGCGCACGTCGGCTAGGGCACTGTGGGCATGGCCCGTCGACTCGTCGAACTCGATGCCAAACCACGCTGCCGCGTCACTCAAAGAGACGCACCCGTGGCTGCCCACGTCCATGATCGAGGTGTAAAACGCCTGCAGGTCGGACCAGTCCGTAGGAAATACGGAAAGATCGATTGCTTTGCCTGGCACTCGGTCAAGAGCTGTCGACGATCCGCCTCGCTCCAGCAAACCACCTGGGCGGAGTAGCGACCAATCCAATCGCTGAGCCTTTTGATCACCGTGTAGAGCGGATCGGCCATCGCGGTGTCCACGGTCGATATCCCTGTAAGCTCGCGGACGGGAAACGCAACGCCTTCGGTAAATTCCGTCTGCACAAACTGCGAGAACTCGCCCATCACGTTGCCGTGGTAATCGAGCTCGACGGCGCCGACCTCGATAATCTCATTGTGCAGTCCACGGCGCTGGCGCTGCTTTGGCACCGGCGCAAACTCAAAGTCCAGCACGATCTGGCGCGCAAAGTTCGTCGTATCGATGGCCGAAATATCCGGCGTCTTTTTGTCTGGCACGGTCAGGGCCTTTCTCCGTCAACTGCCGCTCGTTACATAGGCGGCTACATTGTCGTAAGGATAGGCGCCCGTGCGGACACAAAAGCGGGGTGCAATGCCATGCACCAGGCACGCGCCACACAGACGAACCCAAGGGATCCCGCCCGCTCTATTCAAATGCATGTGATAAAAATTGAGGCCCGGTAACTTGAATCAGCGGTCATCCCGGGCCCATCAGAGCTCACAGAGCTCTTGGTTGCTTTGGTCTCGCTCCTCACGGCGCTTATCGGACTTACCGAGGCACTCAAGCAGCGTACGAAGCATAAAAAGAGGGGTCGACGCCGCTAAGGCGATGACCCCTTAATCCAAGCAACGGCGCTACCCAGCTCTTCACTACTTGGGCTGCCGTCGACCTTATTTTACCCACGGGCGCCGGGTTTACCAAATGGATTTTCGGTAAAGGAAGCACGGCACGCCCGCAAAACCACTACGCCCCAAGTGCCGCCATGGGGATCACCGCCACGCCGTCGTCGCGTGTGTAGGCAATGCTCCCCTTTCCAACCACGACCGCCAAAAACGCCGACGCGGCATTCTGGGCGGCAGGATTGGAGAGCACTTTCCTCTCCAGCGCCTTGAGATTTCTCGCTCCATCGTCTGCTTTCGCATCGCTCAGCTTGACCTCGATGGCTCCCCAGCGCCCGTCGTGCTCAACGATCGGATCGACCTCAAGGCCCTTCTCATCTTGGAAATAATGGACACTGTTGTCGACACCGCCGTAGGTGGAAAGGAACACGCGCACGTCGCGCAGAACGAGGTTCTCAAAGAGCATCCCAAACGTTTGCATATCGCCAAGCAGCCGCTCAGGGGTAGCCCCCAGCAACGTCGCCGCAAGTAACGGGTCGCAGAAGTAGCGCTTGGGGCGCACGCGAACGCGGGCTTTCGAGCGCATGGGCGGCTCCCATCCGCACAGGTCCTCGGTCAGCTTGAGCCTGTTGAAGAGATCCAAGTACGCAGCGATGGTCCTCTCGTCGGGGCCCGCCTCACCGTACGAGGCGTCCTTTATGAGCGTCTTGTACGTGACGGCCTGGCTCTCGTTCATGGCAAGAGCTCGCAAAAGGCCGTGTGCAAGCTCGGGCGATCATGCGATATACGAAATTACGCCATTCTCAATGCGGATTTTACGCTACTTCCAATGTAGTTTTTACGCCGTTGCGGATGTAGTTTTTACGCTATGTTCATTGAAGGTTTTACGCTTGGCATCCTTAGCGCGACGCTCACTCAACCCCTGACCACCGGATTGCCCGAATTCCGGGATGCTGCCTCCGCTCCAAACAAAAGGCCCCGACTCGCGATGAGCTGCCTCCCATTTCTTGAACATTAGAAATGGGAGGCTTTCCACCCCATGCCTCTATCGGAAACGGCATCCCGTCCTGAGCATCGAATCCGGGACGTAGTTTCCGCATGCGGCTTCGTTAGGAAAGCATGTTCCACTCTGAGCGCTCATTCCGGGGTGCAATTTCCGCCAGAGACGCCGCCGGGAAAGCACATCCCGGTTTGGAGCCGAAATCTGGGATGTAGTTTCCGCTTGAAGGGCGATCCGAAAAGCACGTCCCATTCCGAGTGGCAATTCCTGGTCACAGTTTCCGCAGATACAAGGCGACAGTCCGCCACCCTTATCACATGCCTTCAAATATGCGATCCAGAAACACAAAATAGCAGATAGAATGCTCTTTTTCAAAAAGTACACGTCCCGAAACTTACCAAGACTTCATATCCAGCCACCATTCACGGTCGCCGATTACCGCCCACCGATTCGGATGTAAAAATGTCGCCGAAAACAGGCCATCTACCTGCATGGTTAGATTTTGGTCAGCTTTTGGTCAGTTGAGCGGCAAGTTCCGGCTGATACGTTTTTGCTACCCAAAAGGAGGCGGTAGCTCATGACCCATTGCAATGACCAACTCATCGACCAACTGCTCACTCAGGCCGAGCAGGAGGGACGATGCCTTATTCCCCCGAGCACGGCGATCCGAAAAGCGCTCCTTCGGCGCATCGGCGGCACGGTCGTCTCCCCCATGCCGGGCATGTTCGCGCGCAAGCCACGCTGGAAAGAGCTCAACCGAGCGCAACGCCATTGCGAGATTATCCGCGCCCTTGTGATCATCCACCCCGATTGGACGTTCTGCTCGTTTTCGGCCGCCTGTCTGCTGGGGCTCGAGGTCTCGTGGCGACACCTGAACGTCGTGCATGTTTGCAGCTCGACAAAGCCGTCGGCTCGTCCGGGCGCACATATTCAGCGGCACCAGATTGAGCCGGCCGGAGCAATACGCAGAGCCGGCATATCGGTAACGCCGCCAATCCAAACGGTCACAGATTGCCTGCTGCAAACTGGTTTTGCCGACGGCATGCCCATTGCCGATTCGGCGATTTTAAAGCTCGGCCTTGCACGGGAACAGCTGATGGAGGCCGTTGAGCAACGAGCGACTGCCCGCAATGGTCGCGCGATTCGCACCGCCCTCACAACGCTTCGATATGCCGACGCCCGCGCCGAGAGCGGCGGGGAATCGGTCGCCCGAG
>CABUVC010000008.1 GCA_902494855.1 uncultured Collinsella sp. | reverse complement strand
GAACGAGTTGGGTGCCGGGGGCAGACTTAGACGCCGAAATGACGAGAGTGGATAATCTCCCACTTTGAGCCTGCAAACAGGCCAAAAACGGGAGATTATCCACTCTCATTCTGCGGGCACTCATTTAAGTCTGTCCCCAATGAGTGCCCGGCAGCGTCGGCGGAGCTATAGGTCGCTACCCGTACCTAGCAGCTTGCGCATGACTTGCTCGGGGTTAACCGAGCCATCGCGCGGGGCCAGGGCGGTGATCTTCTTCTGCATCTTGTACTCGTGCAGCTCATCCTCGAGCTGGCGCACGCGAGCGCGGAGCTTCTCGTTCTCGCGCTCACGCTCCTCGGCACGCTCCTTCATATCGAGAATGCGCACCACGCCGGCAAGGTTGATACCCTCGTCAGTCAGCTGGTTGATGAGCTCCAGACGCTCGATATCGGCACGCGAATACAGGCGTGTGTTACCGCCCGAGCGCTGGGGGTTCACCAGGCCCTTAGACTCGTAGACGCGCAGAGTCTGCGGATGCATGCCGGTCAGCTCGGCCGCCACGCTGATCATGTACAGCGGTTTGTTCCTATTGTCCTCGGCCATGCTACCTGACCCCTTTCCGTCTCGTTATCGTCCATCATAAGCCCGCGGGCGCGGGCGCGCGCCGCGACCGCCCTAGTACGTCGCCTTGTAACGGTTGACCTTCTCGCGATAATCGCGCGTGTCGGCCTCGCGCAGCTTGGTCATGGCATCGCGCTCGTCGTCGGATAGGTTCGTGGGGACCTGCACCTTGATCTCGACGAGCAGCGCGCCTGTGCGGCCACGGTGCTTAACGTCGGGCGCTCCCATCTCCTTAAAGCGGAACTTCTTGCCCGTCTGGGTGCCAGCGGGCACCTTCAGACGAACCGTCGCGCCGCCGGGCGTGGGCACATCCACCGTGCAGCCGAGCGCCGCCTCGTAGACCGAGACCGGTACCTCCATGGTCACGTCGGCGCCTTTGCGCTTAAACAGCGGGTGCTCCTCCACGTGCGTGGTCACGACCAGGTCACCGCGCTCGCCGCCGGCAACGCCGTACTCGCCGCGACGCTTGTAACGCAGCTTGCCGCCGTCGACCGCACCCGCGGGCACCGAGACCGTAATGGTCTGCTGCTCGCCTGTCGAGGGAATGCGATAGGTAACCTTGTGCGTCACGCCGCGAAACGCGTCCTCGGCCGTCACATCGACGGTCAGCGACAGGTCGCCGCCCTTGCGAGCGCGGCTGCGACCCGCACCGGCACCGGCAGCGCCCGCAGCCCCGGCAAAGCCCGAGCCCCAATCGCTGCCCCAGGCGCCGTTGCCGCTAAATATGCTGTCGAAGATGTCGCCCCAGCCGCTGGCACCCGCGCCGGCACCGTAGCCGCCGCCATACGCGCCGCCTGCGCCCGGCATACCGCCGAACATGAGCATCTGGTCGTACTCTTTGCGCTTCTTCTCGTCCGAAAGCGTCTCGTAGGCCTCGCTGATCTCCTTGAACTTGGCCTCGTCGCCGCCGGCATCGGGGTGATATTTTTGCGCGAGCTTGCGAAACGCGCTCTTGATCTCTTTGTCGGAGGCGCTCTTGGATACGCCCAGGATGTCATAGAAGGTTTTGCCTGCAGCCATCGTAGCTCCTCTCCTGTTTCATCCGCCGCCCAGCGGGCGGCGGCTCATGCTTTCATATGGCACTAGGTCAGAAAGGGCCCCGGGTGTTGCCCCGGGGCCCTTCTCAATTACTCCTCGGTGCTCTCGGCCGTATCGGCCGAAGCATCCTCGGGCGCCGCTTCGAGCTCCGATGCGGGGCGCTTCTCGCCACCGTAGGTCACCGTCACCATCGCGGAACGCAGGATGCGATCCGCCATGCGGTAGCCCTTCTGGTACACGTCGTTGACGGTCTCGTCGTACTGCGATGCGTCCTCGACGCGACCCACAGCCTGGTGCTCGAGCGGATCGAACGCCTCGCCCTTGGGGTCGATGGGCTCAACGCCCTCGTGCGCAAACACATCGAGCAGCTTGGCATGCACCGCATCGACGCCATCGACGAACTGCTTAAAGTCGTCGGCAAGCTCTTGGCTGCGGGCATGGTCGATCGCGCGCTCGATATCGTCGATTACCGGCAACAGCGCGGTGACAAGCTTCTCAGTCGCGCGGTCGCGCTCGGCGATGCGCTCGTTGGCGGTGCGGCGACGGAAGTTCTCCCAGTCGGCCTGCAAACGGGCGGTGCGCTCGGTGGCGTCCTTCGCCTTGTCCTCGGCAGCCTTCTGAGCCTCTGCCGCAGCATCGAGCTCGCTGCGCACGTCGGCAAGCTCCTTTTGGGCCTGCTCGAACTTGAGCTTAAAGTCGTTGTCGGCGGCTTCCTCACCGGCGCGGATAGCGGCTTCCACCATCTCGTCCTCGGTCATCGTCGCCTCCTTGTTGGAATCCTCTACCTGGTTCTCGGCAGCCTCGGCGGCCTCGGCCTCGTTGGCCTCGGTATCGTCGACGGCCTCTACGGGAATCTTCACGTCCTTCTCCTCAGAGTCAACGGGGGCGGCGCCAGCGGCGGCCGCCTCCGTGCGAGCTTTACGGGCGGACATGATTACTTGTCCTCGTCGTCCACAACCTCGTAGTCGGCGTCGACAACGTCATCGTCGGCAGGCTGGGCACCGGCGGCGCCGTCGGTCTGCTGCTGAGCGTCGGCGTAGACAACCTGAGCCAGCTCGTAGGCTACGGACTGCAGGGATTCGCCAGCGGCCTTGATGGCCTCGACGTCAGAGCCCTCGAGCGCCTTCTTGGCGTCGGCGATAGCGGCCTCGGCCTTGGACTTCACATCAGCGGAAACCTTGTCGCCCAGCTCGTTGAGGGTCTGCTCGGTGGAGTAGCACAGGCTGTCGGTCTGGTTGCGGACCTCGACCTCTTCCTTCTGCTTCTTGTCCTCCTCGGCATGAGCCTCGGCGTCCTTGACCATACGATCGACTTCGTCGTCGGACAGAGCAGTGGAGCCGGAAATGGTGATCTGCTGCTCCTTGCCGGTGCCCTTGTCCTTAGCGGAGACCTTGACGATGCCGTTGGCGTCGATGTCGAAGGTAACCTCGATCTGCGGCACGCCGCGGCGGGCAGCCGGGATGCCGGTCAGCTGGAACTTACCGAGCGACTTGTTGTCGCGGGCAAGCTCGCGCTCGCCCTGGAGCACGTTGATCTCGACGCTGGTCTGGTTGTCGGCAGCGGTGGAGTAGACCTCGGTCTTGGAGGTCGGGATCGTGGTGTTGCGGTCGATCATCTTGGTCATGATGCCGCCCATGGTCTCGACGCCCAGCGACAGCGGGGTAACGTCGAGCAGCAGGATGCCCTCGACGTCGCCGGTGAGCACGCCGCCCTGGACGGCAGCGCCGTCGGCAACGACCTCGTCGGGGTTCACGGACATGTTGGGCTGCTTGCCGGTCATGGTCTTGACGAGCTCCTGGACGGCGGGCATACGGGTGGAGCCGCCGACGAGGATGACCTCGGTCAGATCGGAGAGCTTAAGCTTGGCGTCGCGCAGGGCATTGGTTACAGGCTGCTTGCAGCGCTCGAGCAGGTCGCGGGTGATCTTCTCGAACTCGGCGCGGGTCAGCGTGTAGTTGAGGTGCAGCGGGCCGGACTGGTTCATGGTAATGAACGGCAGGTTGATGGTGGTCTGCTGGGCGGCGGAGAGCTCCTTCTTGGCGTTCTCGGCGGCCTCCTTCAGACGCTGCAGGGCCATGGGGTCCTGACGCAGGTCGACACCGTTCTCCTGCTGGAACTTATCGGCCATCCAGTCGATGACGCGCTGATCCCAGTCGTCGCCGCCCAGGTGGTTGTCGCCCGAGGTGGACAGAACCTCAAACACGCCGTCGGCGAGGTCGAGGATGGAGACGTCGAAGGTGCCGCCGCCCAGGTCGAAGACCAGGATGCGCTGGTCGGAGCCCTGCTTGTCCAGGCCATAGGCCAGAGCAGCAGCGGTCGGCTCGTTGACGATACGCTTGACGTTAAGGCCGGCGATCTTACCGGCGTCCTTGGTGGCCTGGCGCTGCGCGTCGTTGAAGTAGGCCGGGACGGTGATGACGGCGTCGGTGACGGTCTCGCCCAGATACTTCTCGGCGTCGGCCTTCATCTTTGCGAGCGTCATGGCGCTCACCTGCTCGGCGGTGTAATCCTTGCCCTCGATGTCGACGACGGCACGGCCACCCTGGCCCTCCTTGACCTCGTACGGCACGGTCTTGATCTCGGAGGTGCACTCGGAGTACTTGCGGCCCATGAAGCGCTTGATGGAGAACACGGTGTTCTTGGGGTTGGTGACAGCCTGGTTCTTAGCGGCCTTGCCCACGACGCGATCGCCGTCGGCACGGAAGCCCACGACGGACGGGGTGGTGCGGTCGCCCTCGGCGTTCACGATGATGGTCGGAGAACCGCCCTCGAGAACGGCCATAGCGGAGTTAGTAGTACCAAGGTCGATACCAAGAATCTTGCCCATTAGAAATTCCCTCTCTCTTTTGCGTTCGCGCCGCCTCGACGGTCTGTCACGCGGCGCTTCGGCTTGTCTTTCAGGATGTAGTGTATCCCCTTATGGGCCGGAATATACAAAATCTAAGTCAATTCATATAAGATTTCTTATTGCCGAGAGTTTAGGTTCTCAAATGCGCAGGTAGATGCGCTGATTGAGTTCTCGGCAAATCTATCGAAATCTATGTAGAGATGGCTGAGGTTTGGACCGGAGCCACACGGAACGATCTTGGGGCACCCCCGAGGAAAGCGCGACCCGTTTTGAGCGCCGATTCCGGGATGCGCTTTCCAAAAGCGCGCTCAATAGCTCAATATTTCAAGTCACCTTTAGCTAACATTTGCGCAGCTCAACGGCCCCACCTGCGCGTTTTTTAGTAAACCTTGGCATACTCGGCGAACGGTATGAAGATGCCGGCCAGAGGGTATTGCAAACGGTCGCTCCCGTGGTATGTTTTTGCCCGAATCAAACCGGCGCGCATCGTCTGTAGCGTCGGTCAACAGAGAGGAAACTACCATGGCTCATCCCGTAATTGATGCCGACGAGTGCATCGCTTGTGGCGTTTGCGTCGACTCCTGCCCCGCTGGCGTTCTGGAGCTCCAGGACGTCGCTACCGTCGCTGACGAGGACTCCTGCGTCGCCTGTGGCGCTTGCCAGGACGCTTGCCCCGCTGGCGCGATCACCGAGATCGTCGAGGAGTAACAACTCCCCCACCTGCACACTCAAAAGTACACCGTGCACAAAAAAGGAGGCCTCCGCATCGCCGCGGAGACCTCCTTTTTTGCATGTGCAGGTAACTAATTTGGCACCGCCGTTGGTTGAACTCGCGCCAGCGAAAACGCCCTATTTGAGGCAAGGTGGCCTGAAAGAGGAGGGAAGCGTACTTTGGTACGCGACCGACGAATGAACGTCAGATTGCCGCTTAGGGGCGTTTTCAGCATCGGCTACGATAGGTCATCTTCGTAGGGCATGAGGTCTGCCAAGTAGCCCTTTTCCTTGAGCATCGCCTCGATCTCGTCGAGGGTTTGCTCATCCTCTGCCGCAATGCGATGGAAGTGATAGCCGCTCGTCACCGTTAGTAATGGAAAGCTCTTGCCGCTCTCGATATCGTGCAGGTAGCGCTCAACATCGCGACGATTGCGGATGTCCAGGTCGGCTGTGATCTTACCGTACACACGATGGTTGACGATCACGTTGAGCACGGCGCCACCCGCGTCGACGATACTCGTAAGCTCGTCGCCCGCCTGCTCCACACCGTGGCGCACCTTAACAAGACGCGTGGGCACGGCGGGGCTGCTGGGGGCCTCCTGCAGCACGTAGCCGCGATTGGTCGCCACGATATCGTGCCCGTCGGCGCGCAGCAGAGCGATGTCTTGCACGACAATCTGGCGGCTCACACCCACCTCGCGGGCAAGTGCGCTGCCCGAAACGGGCTCCTTGGCTTCCTCGAGCACGCCCATGATGGCACGGCGACGCTCGCGGGCGTCCATTATTTACCGTCCAGCAGACGCAGGTGCTTAAGCGAGAGGTCGAGAATCGGCGCGGAGTGCGTCAGCGCCCCCGAGCTAATAAAGTCAACGCCCAGGTCGGCGAGCGCGCGGATATTGCTGGCGTCCACGTTGCCCGAGCACTCGGTCTTGGCGCGGCCGGCGATAAGCTCAATTGCAGCAGCCATGTCGTCGTGGGTCATGTTGTCAAACATGATGATGTCGGCGCCGGCCTCCACAGCCTCGCGCACCATGTCCAGGTTCTCGCACTCGATCTCGACCGTCGTGGTAAACGACGCATGGGCGCGTGCCATCTCGATCGCGCGCGTCACGCCACCGGCGGCATCGATGTGGTTGTCCTTGAGCATGACGGCCGTCGACAGGTTGTAGCGGTGGTTGCTGCCGCCGCCGATCTCGACCGCCGCCTTTTCAAACACACGCATGCCCGGCGTGGTCTTGCGCGTGTCGACGAGCACGGTCTTGGTGCCCTCGAGCACCGCGGCCATCTGGTATGTATAGGTAGCGATGCCGCTCATGCGCTGCAGGTAGTTGAGCGCCACGCGCTCGCCCGAAAGCAGCACGCGCGCATCGCCGCGCACCTGGCCCACGTGGTCGCCGGCGTGCACCTCGTCACCGTCGGCAACGTCGAACAGCACCGAGCTCTGCGAATCCAGCAACTCAAAGGTGCGGGCAAACACATCCAGGCCGGCGATAATGCCGTCGGCCTTGGCGATGAGCTCAACGGTAGCGGGGCGCGCCGTGGGGCACACGCTCGCCGTACTCACGTCCTCAAACGTGATGTCCTCGCGCAGAGCCTGCAAAATCAGATCATCGACGACGAGCTTCATGGTAATGGGATTCATGGTCTACTCCTCCACGGCCTGCGTGCCGGCGGCACGGGCCAAATCATCGATTGCAAGGGCATCGGCGCTCAGGGCGCGGTGACGCCCGTCAAGCGCGGGATCGCCCGCCTGCTCCACGGTCAGCGATTCGCCGGTACGCATATACCACGCGGCACGACGACCCCAGACCAGCGCCTCGAGCAGGCTGTTTGATGCAAGGCGATTCTTGCCGTGAACGCCGTTGCAGGCCGTCTCGCCCGCGGCGTAGAGCTCGGGCATCGAGGTGCGGCCGTCCTTATCGACCCATACGCCACCCATAAAGTAGTGCTGCGTGGGCGTAACGGGGATGGGCTCGTCCAAGATGTCGCGGCCGTCCTCAAGGCAGCGCGCGCGAATGTTGGCAAAATGCCCGGTCACCACATCGCGTTCGACGGGGGCGAAGCTCAGCCACTCGTGCTCGGTACCGTCCTGCTTCATCTGCTCGCGAATAGCGGCGGCGACCACATCACGCGGCTGAAGCTCGTCGGTAAAGCGCTCGCCGGCGGCGTTGAGCAAAATCGCGCCCTCGCCGCGGCAGCTCTCGCTGATCAGGAACGTACGGCCCGGCTGCGGCGAGAACAGCCCCGTGGGGTGGATCTGCACGTAGTCCAGGTGCTCCATCTTAATGCCATGCCCCTGAGCGATGTAGCAGGCGTCACCGGTGAGCTGCGGGTAGTTGGTGGAGTGATCGTACACGCCGCCGATGCCACCCGTCGCCCACAGCGTATGGCGGGCATGGATCTTAAACGGCTTACCGGCATGCACGCCCTCGGCGGCATTTGCCAGCTCGTCGGCGGGGCGAGCTGAATCGTCCTCGTCCACGGGAACGGCGACGACGCCGGCACACACCGTGGCGCCGTCACGCTCGCCCGTCAGGATGTCGGTCATGGCCACGTGCTCCAAAATCTGCACGTTATCCAGCTTGCGAACGGCCTGGAGCAGCTTGGTCGTGATCTCCTTGCCCGTAATGTCGGCATGGAAGGCAATGCGCGGACGGCTGTGCGCGCCCTCGCGGGTAAAGTCGAGGCTGCCGTCGGCCTTGCGCTCAAAATCCACGCCCATCGCCAGCAGGTCGTTGATGACCGAGCGGCTCGAGCGGATCATGATGTCGACGCTCTCGCGGCGGTTCTCGTAATGACCGGCGTGCATGGTGTCCTCAAAGAAGGCATCGTAGTCTGAGCCTTCGGGCAGCACGCAGATACCGCCCTGCGCGAGCATCGAATCGCACTCGTCGACAGCGCCCTTGGAAAGCATGATCACGCGCGTGCTCGTCGGCAGGTTAAGAGCCGCGTACAGGCCCGCCACGCCGCAGCCGGCAATGACGACGTCGCACTCCATATCGGGGTATTGCTTGGTTTCCACAGGAATCCTCTCCCTTGAATGTGACATAAGGGACCGTCCCTCCTGCCACATTGTTCTAGCGCGCTGCGTACTCGAGCATGCGGTCGAGCGTGAGCTTGGCCTGGTCTGCAGCCTCGTCCGACACGCCGATCTGCACCTCGCCCTCGCCTGTCTCCAGGCAGTGCACGAGCTTTTCGAGCGTGATGAGATCCATGTTGACGCAGGTGGGCTGCACCGCGGGGAAATAGAACTTCTTGCCGGTGCCCTGGCAGCGGCGCTCGAGCTCGTAGAGCACGCCGCGGACCGTCACGATGATGAACTCGCTCGCGTCCGACTCCTCGGCATACTTGATGATGCCGGCGGTGGAGCCGATGTAGTCGGCCTCGGCCAGGACGTCGGCCTTGCACTCGGGGTGCGCCAGCACGAGCGCGTCGGGGTGGGCCTCCGTCGCGTCGACGATCTGCTCGACGGTGATGATGTGATGGCGCGGGCAGTAGCCGTTGTTGAGGATGACGTGCTTTTGCGGCACCTGCTCGGCTACGAAGCGTCCCAGGTTTTGGTCGGGAATGAACAGGACATGCTGCTGCGGCAGCTCGGACACGATCTTAACGGCGTTGGAACTGGTGACGCACACGTCGCTCCAGCTCTTGATCTCGACCGTGGAGTTGACGTAGCACACCACGGCCAGGTCGTCGCCGTACTCGGCGCGCGCCGCGTCGACCGTCTCGCGCTTGACCATGTGCGCCATGGGACAGTCCGCGCCCGGCTCGGGCAGCAGCACGGTCTTAGTGGGATTGAGCAGCTTGGCGCTCTCGCCCATAAACTCCACGCCGCACAACACGATGGTCTGCTGCGGCAGGCTTTTGGCGAGCTTTGCCAGGTAGAAGCTATCGCCGACGTAATCGGCAACGGCTTGGACCTCGGGCGCCACGTAATAGTGCGCCAGGATCACCACGTCACGTTGGGTTTTTAGTTGCTGAATGGCCTCGACGAGCTCTGCGGGCACCAGTGCCGCACGCTCCGTTGCCGTCGTTGCCGATGCCAGGCCGGCCGCGATATCGCGTGCAAGCTCCGACGCATCCATGTTCGCGCTCTGTGCCATCAAGGCCCCTCTCTTTTGGCGAATCTTGGGGCTTTAGTATGACACCTAGGTTTACAGCTGACAAGACAGCTGTAAACCTAGGTGTAAAGTTGAAATAAAGATTCAATCATGTGGCAGGTCCATTTTCAAACTGGCAAGCTGAGGATAGCCGAGCTCTCGATAGCGCAGGAGGCATCTTTCACCACCGCAACACCGCTTGGCGCGAGCTGCACGCCGTGGGGCGCAAACGGTCCGCACCCCCGCAAGCGGCGCGTGCCCGATGTGGCAAAATCGAACTACTTAAGGGGGCCGAATGCTCAAGATTATTGCCTGCGACGACGACGTCGCTTTTCTAGATAGACTGCACCGGATGATCGACCGTTGGTCGAGCGAGACGGGCACGGCGGTCGATGTTGCGCTCGTCACGCGCGGCGAGGACCTGCTGGCCCGCCATGCCGCATCGCGCGCCGACATCATTCTGCTCGACATGATCATGCCGCTCGTCAACGGCATGGACACCGCGCGCGAATTGCGCCAGGCCGATACCGCCGTGCGCCTGGTATTTCTCACCTCATCGCCCGAGTTTGCACTGGAGTCCTACGAGGTCCGCGCCTTCGACTATCTGCTCAAGCCCGTAACTTATGAACGCCTGGCGCAGTTACTCGACGAGCTTTCGAGCATGCGCCCGGCGGCAACCGACGAACTCGTAATCAAAACGTCCTTTGGCTACCACGCCCTGCGCCTGTCCGACATCGAATATGCCGAGGCGCGCAACAAGCACGTGGTCTTCCACCTGCGCGACGGACGCGATATCGAGGCACTCGAATCGTTCCGCAGCGTCGAGGACCGTTTGGCGCAAAATGCCACCTTCTTTAAATGCCACCGCAGCTACCAGGTCAACCTGCGCAATATCGATCACTTTGGCCGCACGGACATCGTCATGCGCTCGGGCGCGTGCATCCCGCTTTCGCGCAGCTGCAAGCAGGGATTCCAAGACGCCTACTTTGCGGTGCGCTTCGAGGGCGGGAGGCGCTGATGGTCTCCTCGGTCGAAATGATCCTTTGGGCAATCCACCACGCCACGACGCTGCTCTTTGGCGTCTTTGCCTCGGCGGCGCTGTGCGGTATCGAGATCAACCGGCGTCATGCGCTTGAACTGGTGCTGGTCGGTGCCGTAACTGGATGCGCATTTGGCCTCGCCAATGCCGTCGGCGGAGAGCTTTTTGCCCGTCAGGTCTATCCGCTCGGCGTGCACCTGCCGCTTACCATCTACCTATGCGCGCGCTACCGCCTGAGCCCGCTGCTTGCCGTGCTCGGCATTACGAGTGCCTATCTGAGCTGCCAGTTCAGCAATTGGATGGGCATCGCCGCATTTGCCGCAACCGATTCTCAGATCGCGTACTATCTGGCGCGCATCGCGACCACACTCGCCGTCTTTGCCGTCCTGTTGCATTGGGCCGGCGACATCGGTCCGCGCTTGGCGATTAAAAGCACCACCGAGCTGGGCATCCTTTTAATCCTGCCGCTCGTCTATTACATCTTTGACTATGCCACCAACGTCTACACCACGCTGTTCCACTCGGGCTCGGTGGTAACGGTTGAGTTTTTGGCATTTGCGCTCTGTGCCTTCTATCTTATGTTTCTCGCCGTTTACCTGCGCGAATACGAAGAAAAGGAAACCGCCGAGCGAGAGCGCTGGATGCTCGAAACCCGCGACAGCGCCGTCATCAAAGAGCTCGAGGCTTGGCGTCAATCTGGGCGCGAGCTGTCGATTCTTCGCCACGACATGCGCCACTTCCTACGCGGCCTGGCCGCTTTAATTGAGGAGGGCCACACCGACGAGGCGCTCAAACGCATCGACGAACTCTGCGAAGCCGGCGACCGCACCGCCGTACGCCGCTTCTGCGCCAACGAGACGGTAAACATTGCGCTTTCGTCATTTAACTCGGAAATCAACAGAAACGGCATTACCGCCAACCTGCGCGCCGCCGTACCCGAAACCATCCACGTAGGTGACGCCGACCTGTTTAGCGTGCTCTCAAATGCCTTGGAAAACGCTATCACCGCCGCAAGCGCCGCACCCCAAGGAAAGCGATTCGTCGACTTTGACCTGCGATTAGAGGACGGCCAGCTGCTGCTGTTAGTTTCCAACACGTTTGACCGCGCGCCGCGCATGGTCGACGGCATGCCCGTGACCCGGCATGCGGGCCACGGCTTTGGCACCAGGAGCATCAAACTTGCCGTGGAGCGCATGAACGGCAACTGTCAGTTCCGCATTAACGGCGATCGGTTTGAGCTGCGCGCTGTGATGTAGAAGTGCGGTGCCGATCTCGAGGCGTGCCTTGCCCGCCAGACAATCGCTCGCCGGCGCCAATCCGCTACAGCGGAGCGGCCGCCGGGGTCAGCTGCTTGATGTATGCCCACATGCGCTGCTTGGCGGCCTTGTCGGTGAGCGCCGCCTCAAAACCGTCGAGCGCGAGCACGCGGCGGCCCTGCACATGAGCGACCAGGCCGGGCTTGAGCATAGCGGTGTCGAAGTCATCGATCGCCACGAGCATATCGGCGTAGGTCTCGCGCATGGTATCGGCCGCGCGATCGTCCAGCAGCAGGACCGCCTCGGGGTCCAAGGCCTCGAGCGCCTCGCGGAACAGCTCGCACGGCAGAGTCTCGCCCACCGTGACCGCTCCGTCACCCACGCCGGCGACGCTTGACAGCACGCAAAAATCCTCGGGCGCGTAGCCGATGGCCCCAAGCGCCTTGCGCAACGCCGCGCCATCCGGGCCGGCGGCAAGCTCGCCACCCGAACGCTCGGCCTCGTCCAAATCGCCTTTGACCAGCACGATCGGCGAGCACGCGTTGCCCGCGATACGCACGCCACGGACCGCAAGCGATGCGAGCTCCTGCTCGGCCGCCTGGGCGATGGCTTCTTTTTTCTGGCTTTGTGACGTGGACATGCGCTCTCCAATCGTTTGCGTGCCCACCATTATATAAAAGAGCTGCCCGCGAGTGGTTGCTTTGCGGGCGGCTGGGTATAAGCACGGTCGTACTGAGTTTTACGCGGCCGAGCCGCGTCGCATTATGGAGGTCACCATGGCTGACATTAATCAGATTACCCCCGAGAACTTCGATTCCATCGTTAACGACAGTCTGCCCGTTCTGGTCGATTTTTGGGCACCGTGGTGCGGGCCCTGTCGATCCCTCTCGCCCATCGTTGACGAGGTTGCCGATGAACTGGCGGGCAAGCTCGCCGTTGCCAAGTGCAACGTCGACGACAACCAGGACCTGGCCATGAAGTATGGCGTCATGAGCATCCCCACGCTGATTGTGTTTAAGAACGGCGAGGAGATTGACCGCTCGGTTGGCGCTCTGCCCAAGGCGAGGCTGCAGGCGCTGCTGGAGAAGCATCTGTAATACGCTTGTTACTTACCCGCCGTCCATGAGCGGTTTTGCACCGCTCGCCGGACTGCCGGATGCACCGAGTGCAACCACGGATAGTATGGTAGTCACAAACAGCCCCCAGTGAACGGGTGCGGGTCGCACAGACTCGTACCCGTTTTCTTATGCAACTGCGCGCAGAGCGGGCGTAGTAAAATCTGAACCACTGAACCGCCCCATACAAAAGGAGATTTCCCATGCATGATGTTGGAATGAACATGAGCCAGCTTGCCATGAGCGTCAAGCAGGTCGACGACACCATCGAGCTCGCTCACGAGTGGAGCCATCAGCTGCTGCATGCGACCGAGAATTTTGACATGGAGCGCATCGGCGCCAAGCTCGAGGCCGCCATGGCCGCGCTGCACGAGGCCCATGACGCACTCGAGGGCTACGAGGAAGCCATCGAGGCCGACCACAACTCCGTCGGCTCCGTGAAGCTGGTGTAAGGTGACCGAACACGAGCACGGCTGCGGGTACGAGCACGAGCATCTGCACGGGGCGGACGGTGACGCGGGTTGCCACTGTAGTGGCTCCGGCTCCGAGCTGGTCCGCTTTTCGGTTACCGCACCGGACGACCTGCTGCGCCGTTTTGACGAACAGATCGCGCGCCGCGGCGACGTGGCCAACCGCTCCGAGGCCGTGCGCGACCTGATTCGCGCCTCGATCGCCAAGGAGCAGATGCGCACGCCCGATGAGCATGTTATCGGGTCGCTCACCATGATCTACGACCACCATACCGGCGACCTGACGCGCCGTCTGGACGAAGTGCAGCACGACTACACCGACGAGATCGTATCGACCATGCACGTGCATCTGGATCACCACAACTGCTTGGAGATTCTGGCGCTCAAGGGTCGCGGCGAGCGCGTCTACGAACTAGCCGATCGCCTGCTGGGCCTGCGCGGCGTTAAGCACGGCGAGCTCACGTGCGCCGCCACCAAGCAGAGCCTGGGGCTGTAACAGCACACATTTCAACGAAGGAGGGTCGCATGCGACATGCGCATATCCATGTAACGGGCATTGTGCAGGGCGTTGGCATGCGACCGTTTGTGTATCGCGAGGCCATGACGCATGGCATTTGCGGATGGGTGCTCAATGCGGGCGACGGCGTGCATATCGAGGCGCACGCTCCGGCCGATGCGCTCGATGCTTTTGTTGCCGCGCTTTCTGAGCATGCGCCTGCGGCAGCTCGCGTTGAGCGAGTCGATATTGCGGATTTGGAGCCTGGCGGCTGGAGCGCTGCCGATGAGCAGGGCTTTCACATTGTGGCGTCGCAGGACCAGACCGCACACACGACGCTCGTCTCGCCCGATATCGCCACCTGTGACGATTGCCTGCGCGAGTTGTTCGATCCCGCCGACCGACGCTATCACTACCCCTTTATCAACTGCACTAACTGCGGCCCACGCTTTACCATCATCCGCTCGCTGCCTTACGATCGAGCGGCCACCTCGATGGATTGTTTTCCCATGTGTCCCAAGTGCGCCGCGGAGTATGCCGACCCACTCGACCGGCGTTTTCACGCGCAACCCGATGCCTGCTTTGATTGCGGGCCGCATATTACGTGGCGCGAGGCGAGCGTGGGCGGTGAGCCGGGCGAAGCCGCCGCGTTGCCGGCCGTCGGCACCACGCGCGAGACCAGCGACGCCATTATCGACCGCTGTGTTGAGCTGCTGGCCGGTGGCGGTATCGTCGCCATCAAGGGTCTGGGCGGATTTCACTTGGCATGCGACGCTTCCAACGAGCAGGCGGTAGCCGAGCTTCGCCGCCGCAAACGCCGCAGCAACAAACCGCTTGCCGTTATGGTACGCGACCTTGCCGACGCTGAACGCCTGTGCCATGTCAACGACGTTGCACGCGGCTTGCTGGCCGGCAGCATTCGCCCCATTGTGCTGCTGCGCCGACGTGCTGCTTGCGAGAGCGGCGGCTCCCCCGACGCCCTCGCGCTCGCGCCGTCCGTCGCGCACGACCTTCCAGAGCTCGGTGTTATGCTCCCCTACACCCCGCTTCAGCATCTGTTGCTTGCCGCGGCAGAAGCCCGCGGTATGCACGCGCTCGTCATGACCAGCGGAAACCTGAGCGAAGAGCCCATCGAGACCGATGACGATCTTGCCTGGGAGCGCCTCGTTGCCGCCGGCATCGCCGATGCGTTGCTCGGCAACGACCGCGCGATCCTCTCGCGCTACGACGACTCTGTAGTGCGCGTGGTCGACGGCGCCGTTATGCCCGTGCGCCGCGCTCGCGGATATGCACCCCAGCCGTTGCCGTTGCCGGCGCTCGACGGCGCTCCGTCCTGCGTGCTCGCCTGCGGGCCACAACAAAAGGCCACGATTGCGCTCACGCGTGAAGGGACGAACGGCGAGGCAACCTGTTTTGTGTCGCAGCATATCGGCGATGTTGAAAACGGCGAGACCTTCGATGCCTGGAACGCCGCGCGCACGCGCTTGGAAGATCTCTTTGACTTGGCGCCCGCCGCCTTGGCCTGCGATTTGCACCCCAGCTATCTATCGAGCCAGTGGGCGCGCGAGCAGGCACGGGAGCACAATCTGCCGCTCGTCGAGGTGCAGCACCATCATGCGCACATCGCGAGCGTGATGGCAGAAGCGATTGTCGCAGGCCAGCTTGCGCCCGAGGCGCGCGTCCTCGGCATTGCCTTCGATGGCACGGGCGCCGGCACCGATGGCACCATATGGGGCGGCGAGTTTCTTGTCGCTGGCCTTGCTGACTTTGAGCGCGCAGCGCATCTGCGCACTTGGGCCCTACCCGGTGGCGTAGCGTCCGTACGCGACGCTCGACGCAACGCCTTTGCCCTGCTCAGCGAACTCGGCCTGTTCAAGCACCCAGGCGCCGCTCGGCTTTTGGACAGCCTCGACGAGCAAACGCGCAGCGTGACAGCCACCATGATCGAGCGCGGCATCAACAGCCCGCGCACCAGCAGCATGGGGCGTCTCTTTGATGCCGCGGCAGCGATTCTGGGCATCTGCGACAAGGCAACCTACGAGGGCGAACCCGCCATAGAACTCGAAGCCGCCGCCTGGCGCGCGCTCAGCAATGAAAGTGCCTGCCTCACCGGCAATATAGCCGGCTTTTCCGTAACCGAATCATCCCGTCCGGACGCCTGCCATGTTCTAAACTCCAGATCGCTTATTGAGGCGCTTTTGGAGGGAATCAGGGCCGGCGCTGCGGCCTACAGGCTCGCGCTCGATTTCCATATCGCCATCGCGCGCTCTTCGGCACGAATCGCACGCGAAATCTGCGCGCGCGAAAGCATCGATACCGTCGCGCTCTCGGGCGGCGTGTTCATGAACCGACTTTTGCTTCAGCTCCTCACCCGCAATCTTAAAGACGCAGGCCTTACGGTCTTGATTCCCCAAACCGTGCCCGTTAACGACGGCTGCATCGCCTACGGTCAGGCCGCCATCGCTCGCGCTCGCCTCGCGCAGACAGCATCGCGATAGGCTGTTTTGCCAGCCTGCGCGCCGCCGTCTCACAGGTGTAACGCGTTTGCTCGTGACTCCCGCGAGCGCTACCATCAACTGATGGGTAATTAGGCGCCTATCCAGCGCAAAACGTATAAAAGGGGAACATTATGTGCCTTGCCGTTCCCGGTAAAGTGGTCACACGCGACGACGACCTTAAGGCGACCGTCGACATGATGGGCATCGAGCGCCCCGTTTCGCTGCGTCTCGTGCCGACGGCGCAGGTTGGCGACTATATTCTCGTACACGCCGGCTTTGGCATCCAGATCGTCGACGAGCAGGAAGCGCAAGAAACGCTCGAGCTCGTTAATGCCATGACCGAACTGGCCGAAGAAGACCAACTGGCCAGCAATCCGGCCGAGGCATACTAGTGGCGGCCGGACAGCCGGCGCACTCCGGTATCGACTTCTCGGCATTTCGCGATCCCAAGCTGGCTCGCGAGCTCATCGAGCGCATTCATGAGCTTGTCGGCAGCCGCAGCATCAACCTTATGGAAGTCTGCGGCACGCATACCGTGAGCATCGGGCGCTATGGTTTTCGCTCCATTATGCCTGCCGGGCTCAAACTGCTGAGCGGTCCGGGTTGCCCCGTCTGCGTTACCGCCAACCGCGATATCGACCATGCAATCGCGCTCGCCAAGATGGACGGCGTCATCATCGCCACCTTTGGCGACATGATGCGCGTGCCCGGATCGTCCACCTCGCTTGCCGCGCAAAAGGCCGCGGGACGCGACATTCGCATTGTGTACTCCCCGCTCGATGCACTCGACATTGCCGAGCATAACCCCGATCGTCCGGTCATTTTTATGGGCGTGGGCTTTGAGACCACGACGCCCGCCATCGCCGCCGCCATTTTGGAGGCCGATGCACGCGGACTCCAGAACTTTTCGGTCTATTGCGCTCACAAGACCACGCCGCCGGCGTTGCGCGCCATCGCCAACGATCCCGAGACCGCCATCGACGGCTTTATCCTGCCTGGTCACGTCGCTACCATCACAGGCCTGGCACCCTTTGGGTTTTTGGTCGATGAGTTTAAGACCCCAGGCGTGGTCACGGGATTTGAGCCGGTCGATATCCTGCAGGGCATCTGCATGCTAGTCCAGATGGTTGTCGAGAGCAGGCCGGCGATCGACAACGCCTACCGCCGTGGTGTCAATGCGAACGGCAACCCCGTAGCGCGCCAACTGGTCGAGCAGGTGTTTGAGCCGTGCGACACCACATGGCGCGGTCTGGGGCCGATTGCCGGCTCGGGTCTTTCCATCCGGCCCGAATTCGCGCGCTTTGATGCCGGCGTTCGCTTTGACGTGCCCGTTGAGGCGACGGTCGAGCCGCGCGGATGCCGCTGCGGCGACGTGCTGCGTGGGGCCATTACGCCGAGCAATTGCCCGCTCTTTGGCCGCGCATGCACGCCCGAACATCCCGTCGGCCCGTGCATGGTGAGCTCCGAGGGCAGCTGCGCGGCATACTACCGCTACCGTAACTAGCCCGGACGCACCCGCACGCTGGCACCACCCACGATTGGAGTTTTCGATATGTCCCATTGCATCACCGATAGCACCGTCCTGTTGGGCCACGGCTCCGGCGGGCAGATGATGAAGCGCATCATCGACGAAGTCTTTTTGGATGCCTTTGGCTCGCCCGAGCTGCTCGAGGGCAACGACGCCGGCGTCGCCGCGCTGCCCGCGAGCGGGCGCATCGCCATGTCGACCGACAGCTTTGTGGTCTCGCCGCAGTTCTTCCCCGGTGGCAACATCGGCCGCCTCGCCGCGTGCGGAACCGTCAACGACGTCGCGACCTCGGGCGCCAACGTGCGCTACCTATCGTGCGGTTTTATCCTCGAAGAGGGCTATCCCATGGATAAGCTCCGCCAAATTGTGCAGACGATGGCCGAGACGGCGCGCGAGGCAGGTGTGAAGATTATCACCGGCGACACCAAGGTGGTCGAGCGCGGCGGGGCCGACGGCGTCTATATCAATACCGCCGGCGTGGGCGAGGTGCCCACGGGCGTGGCACTCAGCGGCGCCAACTGCCAGCCCGGCGATGTCATTCTGGTATCGGGTACGCTGGGCGACCACGGCATCGCCATCATGAGCCAACGCGAGGGCCTGGCGTTTTCGAGCGACATCGAAAGCGATGCCGCGCCGCTCAACCACCTGATTGCCGACGTCTTGGCCGCAGCGCCCGACACCCGCTGCTTCCGCGACCCCACGCGCGGTGGCCTGGCGTCAACACTCAACGAGTTTGCCCAGGCCAGCGGTGTTTCCATGGAAATCGACGAGGATGCCGCGCCCGTGCGCCCCGACGTGCAGGCAGCCTGCGAGATGCTCGGCTACGATGTGTTGCAGGTGGCAAACGAGGGCAAAATGGTCGCCGTGGTGCCGGCTGAGCAGGCCGATGCCGCGCTGGCGGCTATGCGCGCCGCTCGCTACGGCGAGAACGCCGCCATTATCGGCCGTGTGCTGCCGCTTGCCAAGGGCGCTCGACCCGCCGTGCGCGTACGCACCGGCTGGGGCTCGACCCGTATCCTCGACATGCTCGTGGGAGAGCAGCTGCCGAGGATTTGCTAGGGCGGAATTGCACGGCTGGCGCGATGTGGCTTGATATCCCTGGAGATGTTCAGATTCCGAGCACGCCCGACGCGGAAGCCCAGTATTATGGGGTGCGTTTTAAACCCAATGACGGGAGCTTTCATGGCAGCAGCTTTTTCCCATGTGATTTTTGATTTAGACGGCACCATCCTCAACACGCTCGAGGACCTGGCGGCCGCCGGCAA
Source organism: uncultured Collinsella sp. (assembly GCA_902494855.1). Taxonomy (GTDB): domain Bacteria; phylum Actinomycetota; class Coriobacteriia; order Coriobacteriales; family Coriobacteriaceae; genus Collinsella. The sequence continues at coordinate 246 of CABUVC010000008.1, read as the reverse complement.
CCACACCTGCGAGATGCACGGCTGGCCCACGTTTGCCGTGGACGAGTACCGCTACAAAGTGGGAAACGGCATGCTTAAGCTGGTCGAGCGCTTTATGCCCGCCGAATACGCGGGCGACGGCCGTATGTTTGAGCAGACACTTGCCGAGTTTAGGGCTTATTACGGCGAGCACAAGGAGGACCACACCGCCCCCTATGCCGGTACGATCGAGATGCTCGACCGCCTGCGCGCCGCGGGCGTGCAGCT
>CABUVC010000007.1 GCA_902494855.1 uncultured Collinsella sp. | reverse complement strand
TCGCAGATGGAGCTTGCGGGGAACGCGGACGCCGGCGACGGCAGCGACGATGAGTGCGCGAATGATTCGTTTTCTTCCGTCCCCAGCGGATCGCCCTTGGAAGGGGGTGAGCGCCATGCCTAAGACCGCAGCCCAAGCACGCCCGGCCGACCTCAAACGCACTGTGCGCCGCCTGCTCTCCTACATGGGGCATGCCAAGTTTTCGTTGCTCGCGGTGGGCGTGTTCGCCTCCATCGCCGCCATCGCGAGCCTCGCCGGCACCTACATGGTGCGCCCCATCGTTAACGGTTTGGCCACGGGCGGGGAGGAACTGCTCGCCAAGCAGGTCATCCTGACGGCGATCATCTACGCCGCGGGCGTGCTTTCGGCCCTGGGCTACTCGCAGATCATGGTGCGCGCGGCCCAACGCGTGGTGTCCGATATTCGTCGCGACCTGTTCGCGCACATCCAGACGCTGCCGCTCAGTTATTTTGACAGCACGCGCTCGGGCGACATCATGAGCTTTTTCACCAACGACGTCGACACCGTCTCCGAGGCGTTCAACAACAGCTTTGCCAACGTGATTCAGGCCGCCATTCAGGTTGTGGGCACTACAGCTATGCTCATCATCCTTAACTGGCAGCTCACGATTATCACGCTCGTGTGCGATACGGCCATTGTGCTGTATGCGCGCTACTCGGGCGCGCGTTCTAAGCGTTTCTTTGCCGCCCAGCAGGCATCGCTTGGCGACCTGGACGGATATATCGAAGAGATGATCTCGGGCCAAAAGGTCATCAAGGTCTTTAACCACGAGGCAGCGAATGTCGCCGGCTTTACCTGCCGCAACGACGAACTTCGCCGCACCGGTACCGCCGCCGTGAGCTATGCCAACTCCATGGTGCCCATGACCGTCGTGATTGGCTACGTCAACTATGCCATCGTCGCCGTGGCGGGCGGCATGCTCTGCATCAAGGGACTCGCCGACGTAGGTGCGCTCGCGAGCTACCTGGTCTTTGTGCGCCAGGCGGCCATGCCCATCAACCAGTTTACGCAGCTGGGCAACTTCTTGCTCAATGCGTTGGCCGGCGCCGAGCGCTTGTTTGCCGCCATGGATCTTAAGCCCGAGGTGGACGAGGGCTGCGTGGAGCTGGTGCGGACGGGCGACGCCGCATGGGCGTGGAAGATTCCCGAGGGCAAGGGCGTGGGCGTCTACGGGCATCTGCATGACGTAGCTGCTGTTGACGAGTCGGGCCGCACGGTGGCTGCCGACGGCACCGAGCTCACGTGCGGCTTGGTCCCGCTTGCCGGCGACGTGCGCTTCCATGCTGTGGACTTTTCCTACGTGCCGGGCACTCGTGTGCTCACGGACCTCAACCTGTTTGCCAAGCCGGGGCAAAAGATCGCGTTTGTGGGCTCGACGGGCGCCGGAAAGACGACCATCACTAACCTCATCAACCGCTTCTACGAAGTCGATGACGGCGAGATCACGTACGACGGCATCGACGTCAAGCACATTGCCAAGGCCAGCCTACGCGGGTCTCTCGGCATTGTGCTGCAGGACACGCACCTGTTTAGCGGCACCATTGCGCAGAACATCCGCTTTGGCAAGCTCGATGCGACCGACGAGGAGGTGCGCGCCGCTGCCGAGGCCGCCTGCGCGGATTCGTTTATCCGCCGCCTGCCTAGAGGGTACGACACGCCGGTCACGGCCGACGGCGCCAACCTGTCGCAGGGCCAGCGCCAGCTGCTCGCCATCGCGCGCGTGGCCGTCGCCGATCCGCCGGTGCTCATCTTGGACGAGGCCACTTCGAGTATCGACACGCGTACCGAAAAGCTCATCGAGCGCGGTATGGACCGCATCATGCGCGGACGTACCACGTTTATGATCGCGCACCGCCTGTCCACCGTCCGCGACGCCGACGCCATCATGGTTCTCGAACACGGCCGCATCATCGAGCGCGGCACGCACGAAGAGCTGCTCGCCCAACACGGCGAGTACTGGCAGCTGGCGCATGGCTTAAAAGAGTTGGATTAACCTGTTCGAGCACGATGCTTTGGTCCTCCGCGCCTCTCACCTCGCTTCAAACCAGCACAACATTCGACGTTTTTCGCCAAAATCGGGAAAAGCATTGAATGCTGCGATGGTTTGTGTGTTGAGGATGGGCTTGGAAAGTCCGTTTTGCTCAAAGCGACCTGTCCTGTCGTACGGGTGTCGGCATGATTCTCCCGTGGGGTATTATGTTTTCCGAAGAATAAAACGCCGCGTGAGGGGAGGGCTGCGTGGACGGGCACGTGCAACATGACGGCTTTGGCCGCGATATCAACTACCTGCGCATTGCCGTTACCGACAAGTGCAATTTCCGCTGCATTTACTGCATGCCGGCCGATGGCGTGGCGCCCCGTGCGCACGACGAGCTGCTCAGCGCCGAGGAAATCGCCCGCTTTGTGCGCTTGGTAGCGGGGGAGGGCATTCGCCGCGTGCGCCTGACGGGCGGCGAGCCGCTGGTCAGCCGCCGTATCATCCCGCTCATTCGCGACATCCACGCGATTCCGCAGATCGAGGACATCTCACTTACCACCAATGGCGCTCTGCTGCCCAAGCTGGCACCGCAGCTCAAAGATGCCGGGCTTAACCGCGTCAACATTTCGCTCGACACACTCGACCCTACGCTCTTTGGAGAGATCACGCGCCTGGGTCGGCTCGAACAGACCATGGCTGGCATCGACGCGGCGCTGGCTTGGGGCTTTGAGCCCGTTAAGGTCAACTGCGTTGTTGTGCGTCGGCTCAACCAGGATGCGGCGGCCCTCGCACGACTGACCGTCGACCGCCCCATCCACCTGCGCTTTATCGAATACATGCCTATCGGCGATGAGCACACCAGCTCGCATTGCGCTGTGGACCCGCATGCGCCCGCGCTCAATCCCGAGCTGTGGGACGCGAGTGATACTGTGCCGAGCGACGAGTTGCGGGCGCGCATCAATGCCGGGGCCACCGCGGCGGGACTGGGCGAGCTCGAACCGCTTAAGATCACCGACGCTCCTGCTGGTGCGGGCCCCGCGCGCTATTGGCACTTTCCGGGCACGGCGGGAACGGTCGGCTTCATTAGCGCCATGTCCAATCATTTTTGCGCGAGCTGCAACCGTCTGCGCCTGACGGCAGACGGCAACGTGCGTCCGTGCCTGTTTAGCGATGCCGAGTATTCGGTGCGTGAAGCGCTGCGCCGTGGTGATGATATGCAGGTACTTTCGATTTGGCGCGATGCCGTGGCCCACAAACCGCAGGAACACGCGATAATTGAGGGCACGCAACGATTTATGTCCCAAATCGGAGGATGATCATATGGCCAAGAGCAGGTACGCCGATGCCACCAAGGCCGCTCGCAGGGCCGCGATGTCTGCCCACAAAGCCTCAGCCGCGACGAATGCTGGCAACGCCGACGCGTCCGCGCGGCCGTCTGCCAGCGCTGCCACCGAGCCCACCCGTGATGTCCGCGACGCCCGTCGCGACGAGCTGACGCACGTGGACGCCAAGGGCGAGGTGCGCATGGTCGACGTGTCCGACAAGGCCGAGACCCATCGCATCGCCATCGCCGAGGGCACCATCCTCATGCATCCCGAGACGCAGGCCATGGTACTGCAGGACCGCGCCAAAAAGGGCGACGTGCTTGCCTGCGCGCGCGTGGCGGGCATTATGGCCATCAAACGCACGAGCGACATCATCCCCATGTGCCATCCGTTGCTCATTACCAAGAGCAAGTGCGACATTGCGCCCATCGCTCCGGCGGGGACGCCGGCCGAGGACGTGCCCGAGGGCTGGGCGCCGGCGCGCGTGGACGGGCAGGTTGGCTTTCACGTACTGGTTACGGCCGGCGTGACGGGCAAGACGGGTATTGAGATGGAGGCTCTGACCGGCTCGAGTGCCGCGTGCCTGACCATCTATGACATGTGCAAGGCGGTCGATCGCGGCATGGAGATCGTCGACGTGCGCCTGCTGCACAAGGAGGGCGGTCGCTCGGGCGTGTGGGATCGTGCAGAGCGTCAGGCCGCTGCTGTTGAGGCCGTGGGAGCCGCGGGCGACGCACCCGCGAGCGCGCCCGTCGCCGTCGCGCCCGCAGCTCCGGCCCCGGCCGTCCCCGCGATCGCGTTTATCGGCTACCAAAACTCGGGCAAGACCACGCTCGTCGAGAAGGTTATCGCCGAGCTCACCCGCCGCGGCCTGCGCGTGGGTTCGCTCAAGCATCACGGGCATCACGGCTTTGATATCGACGTGCCCGCTAAGGATACGTGGCGCCATCACCAGGCCGGATCCAAGCACGTGGGCCTCATCTGCGCCACGCGCTGGGCGGAGTACGCCGACACGCGCGAGGAGGACGAGATGCCCGCGCGCGAGCTGCTGTCGCGCTACAACGATGTCGACGTGGTAATCATTGAGGGCTACAAGACCGAGAGCTTCGACAACATCGTGGTCGCGCGCTCCGGTGTCGACCGTCTGCGCGGCAAGAGCTCACTCGACCTGGTCGATGGCCACACTCTGGCCCTTGCCTGCAACGAGGCACTGGCGCGTCAGGCCTTCGACGCCGGCTTTGCAACCCGAGCCATCAACATCAACGACGCCCGAGCCATCTGCGACCTTATCCAAGATCACCTTTAAGGCTTGGGGCCGGCTCGCTGCGCTGCCATAACATGCCAAAAATGGATAGGTTTATTTTGGCAGGTTTTATCTGGGCAAACGTCATTTCCACCACAAAGGGGCCAGGCACCTTTGTGGTGGTTTTTGCTTTGGTAGATGTGTGGGACATGCCTTACAATCTACCAAGTAGTTCATGACGGGCGAAAAACGGAGAGAAGGGTCCTGATGCGTCCTTAATGTTTCATGCGGATAGATTGATTTGACAGACGGTGGCGAATGCCCACCGCCCGTATTCGTATGAAACAAGGAGTCTCCATGCTCGCATCTCTTTTCTCAAAGCCTCAATCATCGCTGTCCGTGCAGGCCAAGCGGCTGGTGGCGATGCGCTTTCTCATCTACACCGGGTTTCAGACCAGTTATTTTATCGGCGTCATCGGAACGCTCACCTATGCAGACGATGCCTCAGTCGTGGCGACATCGCTGGCCGTTCTGTTTATGAACGTTTTCGTGATCCTGGGATCCTTTGCGGGTGGCGCTGCGCTCGACGCCTGGGGTCCGCGCCGCCATTTCTTGCTGAGCATCATCGGCGCTCTCGCAACTGGCACGGCAATCATCGCCTTTGGCAGCGCGACCGGCGTCGTCCTACTCGGCGCGGTGTTTCTGGGCTTTGTGATGGGATTCGCCCAGCCCATCGCCACATCCTATCCGGCTTACCTCACCGACGATCCTGTCGAGCTCAAAGACATCAACTCCGCCATCGCCATGTTTTCAAACGTGAGTATCATCGTTGGCCCCACGCTGGGCGGCTTTGTCGCGGCGGCTGCGTCGTCGCGCGCGGTGTTTGTGCTCATGATGCTCTTTACCGTGCTGGCGCTCGTCGCCGGTTGGGGCTTTAGGCCGCAGACCAGCCATGTCGCCGGGCATGCGGATGCCGATTCGGCAGAGGAAGGGGAGCGTGCGGGACAAAGCTCCAACCCCAGCGCATCCTCCCGTGCCACCTTCGCAGCCAGCATCAAGACAGTCTTCACCAACAGCGTTCTCGCCCTGCTGTTTTGCATCATCTTCCTCTCGAACTTTGGCTACGGTGCCTTCGATCCGCTCGAGTCGTTTTTCTATCGCGATGTTCTGCACGTTGGCGTTGAGTGGATGGGCTGGCTCTCGTCTGCCTGCGGTGTCGGCGCGGTGCTGGGTGCCGTGCTCGCGCTCCGCTTGCCGCCGCACCTGGTCAACCTTAAAACGCTGCTCGTGGCGCTTATGTCCGTGGGCCTGGGAAGTCTGCTCTATGTGGGGACGCCGTACGTGGGCGTGGCCCTCGTCGGCCAGATCGCCCTGGGCATAGCTTGGGGCGTCGTCAACCCGCTCCACAACACCATTGTGCAAACGACGGCTCCGCTCGAGCAACTCGGCCGCGTGAACTCGGTCATGGGCTTTGGCAATATGTTCGCCGGCGTGGCCCCTCTGGCGGTTGCACCGTGGCTGGCGGCAACATTTGGCGTACAATGGACACTCGTGGGGGCGGGCATGGTCGTGACGGCGGTTCCCGCGGCGCTGCTGCTGTTTGGACGCCGGCATTTGGATCGTGCCGCAAGGCAGTAAAACCATCACAACATTCGATAAAAATTGCGATTTTGCCGAAAAACGTCGAATGTTGTGATGGTTTGCGCCCTGGGCCAGGCCATCCTGCATCCTACCACCACAAAGGGGCCAGGCACCTTTGTGGTGGTTTTGCTTTGACAGGCAGCATCCGCGCCTTGGTATACCATGTACGCCGTTCACGAATACACCCCACACCGCCGCACAACCCAGAAAGGCCCCCATGGACGCCACCTTCAGCCACATCAAAGCCGTGTTCTGCGATATCGACGGTACGCTGCTCACGAGCCAGCATACGGTGTCCCCACGCACCGTGGCGGCGATCCGCGCCCTGCGCGACCGCGGCGTGCTTTTTGGCCTGTGCACCGGGCGCGACGCCCACGCGACCGAGGCCATGTACGAGTTCTGGGGCATCGAAGGCCTGGTGGACGTGCTCGTGGGCTGCGGTGGCGCCGAGGTCATCGATCGCGCGCACGCCATCAACGAGCTGAGCTTTCCGCTGCCGGGCGAGACCATCGCGCGCATCTGCAAGCACATGGCGGACCTTCCGGCAACACCCGTCTGCCCCCGAGACGGCGTGTTCTACGTGCCCGAGAGCAACGCGTGCGTCGAGCACCTGTCGCGCGTCGACGGCGTGCCCTACCAGGTGGTCGATTTTGCCGAGTTCTTGCGCGAGCCGCAGCCCAAGGTGATGTTTACCATGGCGCCCGAGGTGATGCCGCGGGTGATTGAACGGGCGTCGACGTTTGCAGATAACACTGTTAAGGCGGCGGCCCTGCAGACCACGCAGCGGCTCTACGAGTTCATGGATCCGCGCGTGTCCAAGACGCGCGGCCTTGTGCGCGTGGCGGAGCTCAACGGCATGGAGCTTCAGAACATCTGCGTGTTTGGCGATGCCGATAACGATACCTGCATGGTGGCCGACGCCGGCGTGGGTGTGGCCATGGCAAATGGCAGCGACGCCACCCGTGCCGCCGCGGACTTTGTAACCGCGAGCAACGACGAGGACGGCATCGCGATCTTTATCCAGGAGCATCTGCTGTAGCGCCTGGGGGCAGCCACAAAGAGGGCAGAGCGCCTTTGTGGTGGTTTTCCAAGCGTCCCAACAGTCGATTGTTGGGACGCTTTTTTGTAGCGAGGAGATTTGCAGCCGGTAACATGCAATGTCATTCAAGTTTCGATGTATGAACATGTCGGCACACGCTGGTTGTGCAGTAATTGACCAATTAGCTCATAACTAATATTTGCAGGTAGATATACTGCCATTCACGGCGCAATTTTGGCCGTTCACAGATTGAGCGGGTTAAAACAAAATGTTGTACAAACAATGGTAAAGTGTCATTTATCTAGATTTGCTAACGAGTTCACCAGCGTCTTTCCGAAATTTAACCCTCGAAAAACAATGCATAGTTTGAATAATTGTCAAGAAGTTAAGGCAACGCGAAGCAAAACTGACATTGTTAGGCTTGCGTTGTTTAAACAAAGAGTAATAATATGCATATCGAGCGCGAGCAATTATAAGTCGCGCGCCCAAGTTTGATGGTGAAAGAGCAAGATCGCGGTCTCTTGGGGAGGAGACATCGATGAAAGCGAATTCGGACAAATCTAAGCAGAGTAATAAAGCGACGCGCCGTGTACTGGCAGGCGTTTTGTGCGGAGCCTCCGTTTTGAGCCTGGTACTGTCGCTCGTCATGCCCCCGATCTCGCAGGCCATTGCCAACGATGCCCAGGCAGCTCCTACCGAGGAAACTGTGATGGGGGGGGGTTCCTCAACTGAGTCTACTGATGTAGAAAACACCAACAACGGGGATACCGAAAACCAGAATAGTGACGAGACCGAGGGCGACGAAGCCGACCCTTCAAATGATGTTGAGCAGGGTCAGCCTGAAGGTAAGCTGCAGGCCGAAGATGGCGAGTTGTCGGATGGCAATGCCGTAATGCTGGCTGCGGAAGGCGGGCAGACTAAAACGGCATCCACTGAAATACGAACAGCTGACGACTTGAAAAAACTGGCAAATGCAAGCGGTGTTGCTAGCTTCAAGCTTATGAATGATGTCGAGACCGGCGAGACAATCGCGCTTAACAAGGACGGCAGCAATATCACGCTGGATTTAAATGGCTGCAAAATTAAGTATACAAGTCAGAGCCAGCCCCTATTCAACATAACCGGCGGCGCAACGTTGACTGTCAAGGACGGTCAGCAAGTTGCCGCGACAGAGACTACGACTTCTCAAACAAATAAATGCGGCAATCTCGCTTTAATGGAATACGATACTTCCAATGGCATTCCGACTGGCCTTACCTACTACGTAACCGAATCGGTCGCAAACGGAACCCGTACAACCGAGACTCTTAAGGCGTATAAGGCTCATGTCAAGGGTGCCATCGTGGCGTGCTCAGGCTCAAAGGACTTGAGGCTTATCGTAATCAATAGCGGTGGCCACCTCAATTTTGAGAGCGGCATGATTACGCAGGATAAAAACAACTGTGTCAAAAATTTGGTGTACGCAGCGGGCAGTTCGGCCATCAGCGTGGACGGCGGGTATGTCTGCGGCGGATATTGTCCGGAGGGCGCCGCTGGTGCGGGTATTTCTGTCGAGAACTCAACTCTTGACATCTCTGACGGCGTAATCGCTGGTAACTATGCCCCCAGTGGCGGCGGCGTTTATGCCCTGAATTCTACGGTAAACATGGTTGGCGGTATTATCTCCGGTAACGGTACAAATGATAATGAAGTCGGTTATGGCGCGGGAATTTGTGCTGAGGACTCTATGGTGACCATTACGAATGGTTACATTACTAACAACAAATATCAGTTCTATACCGATGAAGGACACAAAGGTAACGGTTGTCACGGTGGTGGCGGCATTGCTGCCTTTAGCCACAATCAGGGACAGAAAAAAGGCGGTCTGGTTATTAGCGGCGGCTACATCACGGGCAACTACTCTGCCGAGGCTGGCGGCGGCGTTTATGCTGGCGCTTGGAATAAACCTCTTTCCGGGTTTGCGTTTTATGGTGGAATCATCGCCAGCAATGTGGCGCAAAACTCAGAGGGTGGCGGCATCCGTATCGCTGCGCCTACAGTTGGCGAATTTAATGTGAGCGGCAAGAAAGCCTACATAACTAACAATACGACTAATACCACCAATGACTGGGGTGGCGGTGGCGTTTTTGTCCAGGGAGGCAACAGTGACGAGGGCGTTAATTCGGCGCGTCTCAAGATATATAACGCCCTGATTACCAAAAACTCGGCTAAGGGCTATGGTGGTGGCTTCGCAGCCTGCCCGAGCGGCAAGACGGCGATTACCGATGCCAATGGTATTGCGATTTTCGGAAACACCGATGCAAACGGTGAGAATCTATCAGGTGGCACCAATGGTAAGAATGAAGACCAGCCTCCAAGTGTTGATGGCGGTGAGATTACCGATGACTTCAAGAGGCGTGGCCATGAGGACCTCTTCCTTATCCGCAAGTCGGATAACGCTGACTATATCGCAGCCGTAACGGGCCAGATGCTCGGCGGTGGTGCTGCAAATTGGTCGGGCACGATTGACGGTCAGCCTACGACCATCGGTAAGTATGACGGAGTCCAGGCCAAGTACATGATTGGCCTAAAGTCCGAACCGTTCGTTGAAGATCAAAATGAAGCTATAAGGCTGGCTACGTTATATATCACGGGCAACAGTTCCAACATCCACGGTGGTGGCATCATGACCAACGGCGACGTAATCGCTGGCTCCACTCAAGAAGTCAAGGTTTACCCCAAGATGAAGCTCAATGGCTCCAAGGTGCTTAAGGACGGCACGCTTAAAGGAAATGACTTCGATTTCCAGCTACTCAGACAGAACAAGATTATTAACGAACAAGGCGGGATCTCATATACAGTTCCGAGCTTTGACTCCAATGGCAAACTTCAGCTCAATGGCTGCTCGGTGGTTGATACGGTGAAAAACGATGGGGATGGAAATCTCACCTTTGATCTGGGTGAAGTTTATGCCGACGACGATCTTGTTTACTACTTGGTAGAGGTTCCGGGCACGGACAAGAACGTGACTTACGACAAAACGATCTACAAAATTGATCCTGAGGTTGTGAGGGATGAGAAAAAGTCGCACAACGTGCTTGACATTAAATACACGTATTACAAAGTCGGGAGCGTTTCGGTAACAAAGGTAAAAAATGACGGCGCTGGCGCAAGAACGCCAGAAACAGAATCAGCAGCCACCGTAGCAGCTGAAGGCGAAAACGCTGTTATCGTTGCGCTTACCAGTGGTGCAACTTTCACTAACAAATACACTCCGTACACCTCCAAGGGCTCTTGGACTCCCAAGGTGACTAAGGTTGTTAAGGGTGGCGAGATGAAGGAGTTCACGCTCGAGCTTGCGGATAACGATAAGTTCGATAATGCCGAGACGGTTACGACTGACCCCAAGGGCGAGATTACCCCCACTGCCGACGGTGACAAGTCCCAGACCCGGAGCTTCAAGCCGATCGAGTACGAACTCAATCAACTCGACAAGCTCGCGTCCGACTCCACGGGCCGTGGCGCTTCCAAGACCTTCACGTACTATGTGCGCGAGAAAACTGACGGTTCGCTGTTCTCGCACTATAAATACGACAAGTCTGTCTATCGATTTGACGTCACGATGACGGACAATACAAACGGCAAAATCGAGCCCACGAATGTGGCCTGCACCAAGATCGTTGACGCCGACGGTAATCCCATCGATGGCACCAAACCCGAGTCCACCCCCACCTTCACCAACACCTACTCCACCACATTGCCCCTTTCTGGTATGTCGGGCGTCACTCTGACGTACCTTGCCGGCGCGGCGGCGCTTTGCGCTGCTGCGGCCTGGATGCACATTCGTCGCAAGGCGAATGCGAAGGGAGGCGAGCGTCGTGAATAAGAAAGTTTGCTCCTTCCCGATCTTGTTTGCGCTGCTTACCCTCCTGATCGGCACCTGCGCGGTTGTGTTCCCCGCATCCGCGCAGGCCGCGCCGACCTCGACCGGTTCCATCACGGTGAGCGGCACCGTGGCGCGCAGCTACGACGCCTACCAGATCTTTAGCGCCAACGTCGTCGACGGCGACAGCGACGCCAAGATCGCCACCGACCTCGCCTGGGCAAGCGACGCCGTGCGCGACGCCGCGCTGCCTGTGCTGCACAGCGCCGGCATGCCCAATTCCCAGACCACCGCGCAGGAAGCTGCCGAGTGGCTCAACACCGATTCCCACCTTACGAGCGCGCTGAGCGCGCAGCTCGCTCGTTCCCTCCAGAGCTCTGGCGCCGAGCTCGCGGCCCTCAACGCGGGCACGGCGGCCGAGCTGCCCTGCGGCTACTGGCTCATCGTCGCCGACGACGACGCCATCGCCCAGGGCGAGGCTGGCACCGCGCCGATCATGGCCCTGGTGGGCGGCAGCGCCGTCACCGTCAAGCCCAAGGCCGCGACCCCCAAGGTGGCCAAGCACGTGCTGGAGGACAGCACCGCCGCATGGCAGAAGGCCGCCGACGCCACGGTCGCCGACGACCTGTACTGGCGCCTCTCTGCCACGGTCCCGGCGGGGCTCACGGCCTACGACACCTACGCGGTGCGGTTCGTCGACACCATGAGCGCGGGGCTCGACCCCTCCAAGGTGGCCGCGAGCATGCGCGTGTACGTGGCGGCGGGCGCGGACGGTGGCTTCGACGCCGTCCAGACCGGCAAGGACGGCCGAGCCGACACCGAGCCCGCGAAGGGCTGGACCGACATCACGGCCCAGTGCGCCACCAAGGTAGCGGTTGACGGAACCTTCACCGTGCGTACCGGCGACCTCATCGCCGCGCTCGGCGGGGCCGACGCCTTCACCGCGGGCGCCCGCGTGGTCGCCGTGTACAACGCGCCGCTCAACAGCGCGTGCAACCACGGCATCGCGAAGGGCAACCCCAACGAGGTCTACCTGCGTTACCCGCGCTCTCCCTTTGCCGACCAGTTCAGCGATGCCGGCTTCACTCGCACGCCGAGCGATGATGCGTGCGCCTACACCTGGGATCTCGCGCTCACCAAGCGCGGCAGCGACGGCGACAAGCCGCTTGCCGGGGCGGTCCTGAGCATCGCCGACGACCGCGGCCGCACGCTAGCGGCCGATGGCACGTGGGATGCGGAGGGCAAGGCCACCGTCACCACGGGCGAGGACGGCCGCGTGACCGTCTCGGGCGTGGACTCGGGCAAGCTGGAGGTCCGCGAGCTCAAGGCGCCCAAGGGCTACACCGCCTTTGAGGGCACGTGCTGCGTGACGGTCAAGGCCGAGGGCCTGGATGTCGACCAGGTGGCGGCCGCCAAGCCTAAGGTGACCGTATCGGCCGAAAGCCCTCTGCGAGTTGATGCTGCCGATGCCGGGAAGGGTTTAGTCGAGTTGTCGGTGCTTAACACCCCAAGTAACGAAGTGAGTCGAGGCTTTATGCCCTCGACTGGCGATATGGCAATGTACGCCGCGGCCGCCGCAGCGGTCGCCGGAGCCGCGCTCCTCGTGGTCGCGCTCCTGGTCAAGCGGGGAGGTGGCAGCCATAAAGAGTAGCTGGCAGCCCCACAGAGAGCGGGGCGAGACGTAGCGAAGTAGATGCTAAGACACAGACAGATGATGACCGATCGAATGAGAACCAACCGGAAAACGGAGGAAAAGAAGATGAGCATGAGCAAGAACATCGCACGCCTGGCAGTAACCGCCGGCCTCACAGCAGCGCTGAGCTTCGGCGGCGTCATGGCCCCGGTGACCATGGCGTTTGCTGATGGCACGCCAACGGTGGCTCCGGACGGCAATGTAAATATTGACGAGAAGACCTATACGGATACAACCTTTAAGGGTATCCAGATTTTCAAGGCCAAGGTCACGCAGGATTTGGATGGCGTTAACAACTGGAATGGCGCTAAGACGCTTTCCGACATTGAGTGGGCGTCAGATACCGTTAGGGATGCTGTGACCGGGGCATTTGCCGAAACTAGCGACGTTACAAAGCCCTCCGACAATGATGCTCAGAAGTGGGCCGACTGGCTTAAATCAAAAACCGAAGGTGTTTACAAGTCAGGTACAGACAAGACTACTAAGCTCGATGCCGGAACAACCCTCGACAAGATCGCCAAGGCACTGGAGGACGCCAATATCACTGAAGGGACGGATGAGTGCAAAACGAGCACCGGTGGCACCTTCACTGGTCTGAATACCGGCTACTGGCTCTTCGTGACTAAGAGCGTCGGCAAGAACCCAAATGCTGTCGCCGAGCGCAACACGGATACCTTCACTTCGCCGATTTTCGCCGTTGTCGGCGGTTCCGCTGAGACCATTGCTCCCAAGAAGCAGGTCCCCACTGTGACCAAGGCCGTAAAGGACGACGCAAAGGGCAGCACGTTCGGCGCACCCGAGAATCCCAATAAGGCTGCGGACTCTCAGATGGACGACTATGTCGACTACCTGCTTACCGGTACCGTTGCGGGCAACATCAACACTTACAGTACCTACAAGTACACCTTCACGGATAAGCTTCCCAACTCCATGACGCCCGAGTTTGGATCTGACGGCACGACGCCCGCTGTCACGGTCAAGATTGGTGATGCCAAGGTCAAGACTGGCTGCTACACCGCCAAGTACGAGAACGATACGATAACTGTCGACTTCACCAATCTCAAGAATTGCACGGGCGTGGACGACGCTCCCATTGCGTTGAACAGTGACTCGAAGGTGACTGTCGAGTACAAGGCCAAGCTCGACTCCACCAAGATCTTCGAAAATGGCAAGATCAAAAAAATATTCAACGGCTTGGTTGGTATAGCCCAGAAGAATATGGTTACGCTGACTTATTCCAACAATCCGCATGCTGAAGGTGTCGGCACCACGGTCGAGCACCCTGCCTATGACTACACCTATGGCATCGATGTCACCAAGGTGGGCTCTGATAACGAAGCTAAGGGACTCGAGGGCGTTGAGTTCACGCTGCAGGAGAACGGTGATACGAGCAACTTTATCAAAGCGGACGGTACCAAGACGGCTGATAGCAAGCTGGCCAAGCTGAAGACCGACGCAGACGGTAAGATAAACGTTGTCGGTCTCGATGAGGGCACCTACACCCTTACAGAGGTAACCCCGGCGCCTGGCTACAATAACTCCGCTTCCAAAGGTGTCACGTTTACCATTGCCCGCGGGACGCTTAAGCAGGATGGCTCCGCAGTGACTCCCGACAAGGATTCTGCCAACGTTACTGCTGCTGATGGTGTCATAAAGGCCGATTCTGCCGCCGTATCTACCGGCAAGCTCAGCTTTACCATTATCGACAAGAAGGGCTCTGGCCTCCCGCTGACCGGTCTTAACGGCGTGACCTTCACTTGGATCGCTGGTGGCGCGGTGCTGTGCATCGGCGTGGCGCACCTCATCCGCAGCCGTAAGCAGGCTGAGGAGTCCGAGCAGGAGTAACGCTCACTCATCCATCCCCTTGGCAGGTGGGATGTGATGGCCATGAGACTTGCGGACACTTTTCTCGTCCATCGACGTTCTTGCTTTGCCATCCTCTTTTCGGGGCAGACTCCGCGCTGGAGTTTGCCCCGTTTTTTGGATACAGCAGCCAGGCTCCAGCGTTCGATGAGGAGGCTGTTTTTCGTGGGACACCGTAGCCCGGCCTCCATTGCTCGAAAACCACTTACTCGATTTGAAGAGGAAAACTCAGACAAAGATCGAACACATAGCTATCGAACAGATGTTTGCTAATATTGCGTTTACCAGCTGTAAATGCGAGCATGCGCGCTAAAATGGCTTTGCGACGCATCCCGTGCGCGGGCGGCCGACGACTCGATCGGAGGTCCCCAAATGCTGAAATTCCTTAACGCGCTCGCCGCCCTCGCGACGGTGGGCACGTTCGTCATCGCGTTTCTTGACTCGTATGAGGTTCGGTTTAAGGTCCGTAGGCGCACGCGCGGTGCGGACGGTGGACGGCATTTGCGCCGAAAGCGCAAATAAGAATGCCCGGGGGTCGGATCCCGGGCATTTAACTAAAGCTGAAAACTAGGCCGCCCGCGCTCTCGTACACTTACGCGGGATGCGTCGTTTTCTATTGACATTGTATCCCGAATCGCCCCGCCGATTCGGGACATTTTGAAAACTCAAATGCTGGCTTATCCTCGACTGGACGGTGCAGTCTAGCTGCGTTGTCCGGCGCGGAAGTTCGCTAATCGGCTATTATTTGTTTAGACAACTTGAGTTGTAGAGGAGTGACCGGCGATGGTGCAGGGCGCCAAACATATGAAGGGCAATAACGCCGCGGACAACGGCGGCTCAAGCCCTCAGCCCAAACCTCAACCAAAGCCCAAGCGCCGTCGCAAGCGGCTGCCGCGCTGGGCCGATCGGCTCATCACCATCGTCATCATTCTTATTGGCGTGGGCCTTATGACCTGGCCGTGGATCTTGGACCGGCTCGAGGCCTCGGGCGTGTTCAACCAGATCAGCACCGTGTCCAGCACCGTGGACGCGCTGTCTGCCGAGGAGCGCGAGCGCATCCTGCTCCAGGCGCGCTCCTATAAC
Organism: uncultured Collinsella sp.; assembly: GCA_902494855.1. Lineage (GTDB taxonomy): Bacteria > Actinomycetota > Coriobacteriia > Coriobacteriales > Coriobacteriaceae > Collinsella. The sequence continues at coordinate 5,017 of CABUVC010000007.1, read as the reverse complement.
GAGCAACTTGCCGGCGAGGCCACCGAGCTTCCCGCCGACCAGATCGAGCCCTACGCTCAGCAGCTCATCTTTGACCGCGACCCCATGATGAGCTGGGTCGAAATCCCCTCCATCGACGTGAGCATGCCCATCTACCACGGCACGAGCGAAGAAGTCCTTATGGCGGGCGTCGGCCACCTGGAGGGCACGAGCCTGCCGGTGGGCGGCACCTCGACGCATTGCGTGCTCACCGCGCACTCGGGCATGCGCAACCTGAGCATGTTCGACGACATTCACTCGCTGGAACCCGGCGACCTGGTGCTGCTGCACACCATGAACAAGACGCTCGCCTACAAGATGGTGGACTCCGAGGTGGTGCTGCCCGAGGAGATGGAGTCGCTGACCATTGAGCCCGGCGCCGACAAGGTGACGCTCGTCACCTGCACGCCCTACGGCGTGAACGACCATCGCCTGCTGGTGCATTGCGTGCGCACCAAGTACAACAAGAAGGACGTCGACAAGCAAAAGTCGCTGGCCGGCCGTCACTGGGGCAAGCGCGAGTTTGCCGTGCTCATCGTGGTCGTGGCCATTGTGCTGTTGCTGCTGGACATCGTGATCCACGCGGTCCGCAAGCGCCGCAAGGCCAAGGCCTCGGCATAGGACATTCTTCAGAACCACCACAATGGGGGCAGGCACCTTTGTGGTGGTCGGGACTTCCAAACCATCACAACATTCGATGAAAATCGCGATTTTGGCGAAAAGCGTCGAATGTTGTGATGGTCTTCGTTGTGGACGGCGCGGTTTTCGTTATGGGCGGGATGGTTTTCGCTATGGACGGTGCGGTTTCGCTCCAGAACCGCCGGCCCGCCGCCTGCCAATCCGCCGCCCTCGTTACGTTTTCGCTGCATTTAGGTAAAGCACCTGCTCCAAGTGGCGTTGCCTTGTATACTAGAGCGGTTTATCTGTTATGCGGAAGGGAGCGCCTATGGCACTCAGCGAGAAAGACGTGCGCGGCATCGCCGAGTACGCAAAGATCGCACTGACCGATGACGAGCTCGCCCAGATGACGTCCTACATGAACGACGCCGTCCAGATGCTCGAGCCCGTCTTGCAATATGACTTGCCCGACGTGGAGCCCACGTTCCATCCCATCGGAAGCCTGTCCAACGTGATGGGCGATGACCTGCGCGAGCCCGAGCGCGACCTGCCGCTCGACGTTGCGCTCGAAAACGCCGGCAGCGCGCGCGACCGCTACTTCCGCGTGCCGTCCATTTTGGGAGAGGGGGAGAGCGAGTAATGGCGCAGAGCTTCGATTCCCTTACCGCCGCCCAGATCGCTGCGGGCGTTGCCGCTGGCGACTTTACCGCTACCGAGGTGGCCCAGGCCTCCCTTGCCGCCATCGAGGCGCGCGAGGGCGGGGTCCAGGCATTCCTGCAGGTGGCGCCCGAGCTTGCGCTCGAGGCCGCCGCGCGCGTGGATGCCGACCGTGCCGCAGGCAAGCCGCTGTCCCCGCTCGCGGGCGTGCCGCTGGCCATCAAGGACAACATGAACCTCGTGGGCACGCGCACCACCTGCGCTTCCCGCATGCTCGAGAACTACCAGAGCGTCTACACCGCCACCTGCGTCCAGCGCATGCTCGATGCCGGCTGCCTGCCCATGGGCAAGGCCAACATGGACGAGTTTGCCTTTGGCAGCTCCACCGAGAGTTCGGCCTTCCACCGCACCAACAACCCTTGGGATACCGAGCGCGTGCCCGGCGGCTCTTCGGGCGGCTCCGCTGCCGCCGTCGCCGCGGGCGAGGTCGCGCTCTCGCTGGGCTCGGATACCGGCGGCTCCATTCGCCAGCCGGCGTCGCTGTGCGGCGTGGTGGGCTTTAAGCCCACGTATGGCGCCGTGAGCCGTTACGGCGTGGTTGCCTTTGGCTCGTCGCTCGACCAGGTGGGCCCCTTTGGCCGCACGGTCGAGGATGTCGCGCTGGCCATGAACGCGCTTACCGGCGCGGGCCACGATCCGTATGACTGCACCAGCCAGGATTGCGCCGTCGACTTTACCGAGCACCTCAACGACAGCATCGAGGGCAAGCGCGTGGGCATTATCCCCGCGTTTATGGAGGCCGAGGGCCTGACGCCCGAGGTCAAGGCCGCTGTTCAGCGCGCCGCCCAGGAGCTGCAGAACCAGGGCGCCGAGCTGGTCGAGGTCGACCTGCCGCACCTGGACGCCGCCATCGCCGCCTACTACGTCATCGGCCCGGCCGAGGCGTTCTCCAACCTGGCTCGCTTCGACGGCATTCGCTACGGCTATCAGGAGGAGGGCTGCGCCAACCTGTCCGACCAGAGCTCGCTTTCGCGCGCCCACGGTTTTGGCGCCGAGGCCAAGCGCCGTCAGATGCTCGGTGCCTACCTGCTGAGCTCGGGCGTGTACGACAAGTACTACTACGCTGCGCAAAAGGCCCGTACGCTCATCACGCAGGACTACGACGCCGCGTATGCCAAGGTGGACACCATCCTCATGCCCGCCTCGCCGCGCACGGCCTTTAAGTTTGGCGAGATCAGCGACCCCACGCAGATGTACCTCTCCGACCTGTACACCATTTCGCTCAACATTTGCGGCAACGGTGGTATCTCGGTGCCGCTGGGCCTGGGTGAGGACACCAAGATGCCCGTTTCTGCCCAGTTGGTGGGTCCGGCCTTTAAGGACCGTCAACTGCTCACGTTTGCCCGCGCCCTGGAGCGCGGCTTTGCCGATGCCGCCACGGGTGCGCCCGCGCTTTCCGTCGCGCCCGATTTTGCCGGGAAGGGAGGCGAGCTGTAATGAAGGAGCTTTCCGAGGTCCTGCAGGATTGGGAGGCCGTGATCGGCCTGGAAATCCATACCGAGCTCACCGCACTCGATACCAAGATGTTCTGCAATTGCAAGCTCAGCCACGATGACGAGCCCAACGCCAACGTGTGCCCGGTGTGCCTGGGCCTGCCCGGTGCGCTGCCGGTGCCCAACAAGCGCGCCATCGAGAGCATCGTCAAGGCCGGCCTCGCTACCAACTGCGAGATCCAGCGCCACTCGATGTTCTACCGCAAGCACTACTTCTATCCCGACATGGCCAAGAACTTCCAGACCACGCAGGGTCCGGTCGCCTTTGCCATGTACGGTCATCTGGACCTGGACGTGACCGGTCGCGGTGCCGCCGAGCGCCCCGACTGCGCGTTTGGTGAGGCCGAGGCCCAGAGCCTGGCAAGCGCTTCGGCCAACGCCGAGGGCCTGTCCACGTCCATGACGTCGACCATGCGCGAAGGCAATCAGCGCGCCGGCCACCTGGCCAGCTACGATGCGTCCAACCTGCAGATGCCCGAGCGCCGCGAGGACGGTTCCTACACGGTGCCCATTCGCATTCTGCGCATCCACATGGAGGAGGACGCCGCCAAGATGGTGCACGTGGGCGGTGCCGAGGGCCGCATTACCGCCGCTGCCGAGTCGCTCGTCGACTACAACCGCTGCGGCACGCCGCTGATCGAGCTCGTCACCGAGCCCGACCTGCGCACGCCCGAGGAGGCTCGCCTGTTTATGGAGAAGCTCCGTCGCATCTTTGTGACGCTGGGCATTTCCGACTGCTCCATGGAGAAGGGTTCCATGCGCTGCGACGGCAACGTGTCGCTGCGCCGCCGCGGCGAGACCAAGCTGGGCACCAAGACCGAGCTCAAGAACCTCAACTCGTTTAAGAGCCTGCACGACGGCCTTGCCTACGAGATCTGCCGCCAGGCCGAGGTGCTCGAGGAGGGCGGCATTATCTACCAGGAGACCCGTCACTGGGAGCCCAGCCGCAAGCGCACTGTGGTTATGCGCGTCAAGGAGACGGCCGACGACTACCGCCTGTTCCCCGATCCCGACTTGGCGCCGTTCGACCTGGACGACGAGTTTATCGATCGTTGCCGTGGCGAGATCCCCGAGCTGCCCGATGCCAAGCGCACCCGTTTTGAGGCCGACTTTGGCATTAAGGCGGCAGACGCCGAGCAGATTGCCGGCGACCCCGAGTTTGCCGAGTTCTTTGAGGCCGCCGCTGCCGGCATGGCTGGCAAGGAGGCCCAGACGGTCGCAAACCTGCTGGTGAACGAGATGATCGCCTACCTTAAGGGCGCGGGTGTGTCGCTCGCCGAGTCCGGCATCGCGCCGGCTCAGGTGGCAGCCCTTGCTAAGCTGCTGGCGACCGACGCCATCAGCTCCAACCAGGCGCACGAGGTCTTTGAGGCCATGGCCCAGACCGGCGACGACCCCAATAAGATCGTCGACGAGCGCGGTATGCGTCAGGTGAGCGATGCCGGCGCGCTGCAGCCGATCGTGGACGAGGTGCTGGCAAACTGTGCCGATCAGGCACAGCAGTATCGTGACGGCAACCAGAAGGTCATCGGCTTTTTGGTGGGCCAGTGCATGAAGGCGAGCCGCGGTAAGGGCAACCCCAAGCTCTTCAACGAGTTGCTGAGAACGTCGCTCTCGTAGCTGCGACTCGGGGCTTCCCCGGCCAGACGACTCGGCCGTTCGGGTCAGGCGGGCTGGATGGAATAGAGTGAATGGGCGTGCCGTCGGCACGCCCATTGTTTTGAAGGGAACTCATTGAGAGGCAAGGCCCTGCGCCCGGCCCCTCGGTTCTGTGACGACTTGGCCGTTCGGGTCAGGTGGGGCTGAATGGAATTTGGTGAATGAGGGCGCCGTTGGCGCTCTCATTCTTTATATATGTTGGGAACGCCAAGCAGTGGGGGTGGTGCCGGTGTGTTGCTTGAAGGCTTGGGCGAAGGCGGCCTGCTGAGGGTAGCCTAGACGCTCTGCGACCTGCGCTATCGTGAGCGAGCTATCGGCCAAAAGGTCCTGTGCTCGCTCCATACGGCGTCTGCGAATGTAGGCACCCAGGGACTCGCCGGTTTGGGCCTTAAAGGTGGCGCATAGCTTGGAGCGGCTTGTGTAGAGCCTCTCGGCCACCTCGTTGACACCCACACGTCTGCCTTTGTCGAGCGCGCGCTCAATCATCGCCGCTGCTTCTTCGGCAATGGTTA
>CABUVC010000006.1 GCA_902494855.1 uncultured Collinsella sp. | reverse complement strand
GGCTGGGGGTGGGGGGGCTATGTTCTGGCTCCCCACCGGCCGCCCGGGGCCTTTTGGCCCCGGGCGCTGCCAGCGTGCCTAGCGCTTACGGATACCCCAGACCAGGGCTCCGACGCCGGCCATGGCAATAACAAATGCCATGAGCAGTGCGGCGGCCTGCTGGTCACCTGTGGTGGGCAGGAAACCCTTGACCGTCTTGACGATGTTCGTCACGGTCTTGGGCGTGCCGGGATCGGGCGTCGGCACGGGCGTCTCGGGCTTCTTGTACGTGTTGTTGAACACGATACCCTCGACACTCTTGTCGCCCTTGGTAAAGGCGACGTTCGCCTTGAGGTTGCCCTCGCCGTCGTCGACCACGTTGACGGTCGCGGTAAAGACGGACTTGTCGTAGGTCATACCGGCCTCGTCGCCCTTGACCTCGCTGATGGTGTAGACGTACGTACCAGGCTCGTCGTACTCGAACTTGTCGAAGTTGATCTTGCCGTCGGCATCGTTGGTGACGGTGGACTCGATGTCCTCGCCAACGAGCTTAAAGCTAAACTCGTCCTTCTTGAGCTCGCGTCCCTCGAGCACCTTGATGGCGCCGATGGAGACCTGCGTGGGCATGGCGTGATACTTGTTGGTAAAGCCAGCCGACTCGGTGGTTCCCTCGAGCTTGTGCGTCGCGGTCAGCGTGCCGTCGCCATTGTCGGAGACGGTGGTCACGACGGTGTAGGTCGTGCCGTCATAGGTGACGCCCTTGTACAGGCCGAGCGCGTTGGGGCAAGCCTCGCGCAGCGTGTACGTGTGCGTGCCGGGTGCCTCGTAGCGGATCGGGCTCAGCGTAACGTTGCCGTTGGCGTCGTTGGTGCCACTAGCGACAGTCACGCCGTCCTCGAGCAGATCAAACGTGAACTCGCCAGCTGCAAGGTCGCGTCCGGTCAGACGCTTGACCGTCTTGACCTGATCGGTCACGGACGAATCGGTGGGCGTCACGCTGTAGGTGTTGGTGAACGTGAAGGCCGCACCGTCGTCGCCGTTGCGCTTGACGCTCAGGTGCCCAGTGCCGTCATCGGTCACGGTGTAGGAAACCTTGCGCGTGGCGTTGGCATCGTTGGTCACGCCAGAGGCGCTACCGGACTCGGTCACCGTGTAGGTAAAGGTGTGCGAGCGCGGGGCGGTGGGGGCTGCGGGCTCGGACTCGTCGCTGGGCTCGTCGGCGTTGGCATCAGCGTCGGCGTCGGCCCCTTCAGCCTCTGCCTCGTCGGCCTCAGCCTCGTCAGCTTCGTCTGCCTCGGCCTTATCGGTCGCATCGTCCGTCACGCCCAGGGCGCGGTTGAGGTCGTCGAGCGTAAAGTGGATCTTGCCAAAGTCCACGTTGCCGGCCGCGTCGTTGGTCACGGTTGTGCGCTCGGGCATCGGGGCGCCAGCCTCGTCGGCAGCCACGGTAAAGGTGAACTTGCCCGCGATATCGGCCGGGGTTAGGCCCTCGGCGGCCTGGAGCTTCTTGGTACCGGCGAGTGCGGCATCCGCGGCCTCGGCGCCATAGACGTTCTCGAACACGGGCTCGGTGCCACCGTAGTCGGGCTTCGCCGTCAGGGTTCCGTCGCCGTTGTCGACAACGATGACCTTAAAGCTAAAGCTCGGCTTCGCGGCGGTAATGCCCTGGTCGGCCAGCAAGTTCGTGTACTCGAACGCCGTGTAGCTGATGGTCCACATAGGCTTGCCGTCTGCGTCGGTGCGGATGGCACGCCCGGCGCTCACCAGGTTGGCGAGCATCTCGGTGTCGTAATACAGCCATCCAAAGCTCACCTGACCATTGAAGTTGGTAACGCACGTACCATCGATGGCTTCCGTCTCGCCCGCGTAGGCGATGCCAAAGTAGAACTCGCCGTTGGCCATCGGACGACCGGTCAGCTTCTTGGTGGCAACGACCTTGGCAGGAGTACCCGGGCTATCGGTCGATGCACTATAGCTGTTGCCGAACGGGACCACAGCGCTCTCGACCGCGCTGGCACCGGTCTTGTACTCAGTGGTCAGCGGACGATCGGAACCGCCGGAAACGGTCGTCGTAGCGGTAAGCGTACCGGCACCATCGTCGGCGATAGCAATCGTCACGGTACGGACAGCATCATCGTAGGTGTAACCGGGCTGGCCGTCGTTCTTCTCGGCCACGGTGTATTTGAAGGTCTTGCCGGCGTCAACCTGCGTAAACTTGACCTCCTTGTCAGCCAGAATGTTAATCCGGTCGACAGCACCCTCTGCCGTCGCATGGGACTGGAAGTTGTTGGCGCCCTCGTGCAAGCCGAGCGCATTGGCCGAAGCCTGGTCGGCGGGCGTCACGGTAAAGGTGAACTGACCCTCGGTCATGGGACGTCCGTAGAGGGTCTTGCTGAGCTTGAGGCCGCCGGCTGCGGTGTAGTTGAGCTCAGTGCGGTACTTGTTGGTAAAGTGTCCGCTTTTCGTGGTGACGTTGGCGATCAGCTTGCCCTCGCCGTTCTCAGTCACGGTCACCTCGGCGGTCGCGACATGGGCGTCGTACGTCATGCCGGCCGCGTTGCCCGCGTTCTCACGGATCTCGTACTTGTAAGTTCCGGCAGCCGTGAAGCGGATCGTGCCGAACTTAATGGCGTTCGCGTCGCTCTTGCCCACGGTTACGGTCGTGGACTCGGGCAGCGGGGCACCCTCGGGAGCGCTGATGGTAAAGCTAAACTTGTCCGCATCCGTCCAGTCGCGACCGTCGATAGCCTTGCTCAGACCAAAGTCGAGCTCAGTCTCGAGCGGGGTCACGCTGTAGGTGTTCTTGAAGATTGCAGCCTCGGCGTTCTTCAGAACATGCTGGGCGCTGAGCGTGCCGTCGCCGTTATCGGTGATGGTCGTCTCGATGGTGAACTTGGCGTCACTGTAGGTAATGCCCTTGCTAGTGGTTCCACCGTTGACCTCGCGCAGCGTGTAGATGTGCGTTCCGGCCTTTTCGTACTTCACGGGGCTCATCGTAATCGTGCCGTCGGTGGCGTTCTTGCCGGTGGCGACGACCTTGTCGCCCTCGACGAGCTGGAAGGAGAACTCGCCGTCCTTGAGGTCGCGCCCGGTCAGGACCTTGGTCGCGGTGATCTGGTCGGTGACGCTAAATTCGCCGGGGTTCGGCTTGTAGGAATTCTTGAACTCAGCAGTCTTGGCATCCTTCAGCTCGTGCTTCGCCACGAGCTTGCCCTTGCCGTTATCGGTGATCGTAGTCACGACGGTATAGGTCTTATCGTCGTAGGCGATGCCGTTGCCTTCGGCGCCCTTGGCCTCACGCAGGATATAGGTATGCTCGCCGGCCTTGTCGTAGGTGATTTTGTCCATGACGATCTTGCCGTCGGCATCGTTCTTGCCGGTGGCGACGACCTTGCCGTCCTCGACGAGCTTGAAGGAGAACTCGCCGGCCTTGAGGTTGCGTCCGTCCAGAACCTTGGTCGCGGTGATCTGGTCGGTGACGCTGGAGTTATTCGGAGTAACGCTGTAAGCATTCTCGAAGATAGCCTTCTCGACGTCCTGCAGCTCATGCTTAACCGTGAGCTTGCCATTGCCATCATCGGTGACGGTGGTCACGATGGTGTAGGCCGCGGTGCTGTAGGTGATACCGTTGTCGGCGTCGACCTTGGTCTCGCGCAGTATGTAGGTGTGCTCGCCAGCCGCAGTGTAGGTGATCTTGTCCATCGTGATCTTGCCGTCGGCCGCATTGGTGCCCCTGGCGACGACATCGTTACCCTCGACGAGCTCGAAGGAGAACTCGCCTTCCTTGAGGTCGCGGCCTGTCAGGGTCTTGGTCGCGGTGATCTGGTCGGTGACGCTGGACTTATTCGGGGCAGTGTTGTACTTGTTCTCAAAGCGTGCCGTCTCGGGACCCTCGGGCGTATGGGTCACCTTAAGCGTGCCGTCGCCGTTGTCGATGACGCTCGTCTTGATGGTGTAGTTCGTCTTATCGTACGTGATCCCGTTGCTCAGCCCCGTCTCGTTGGGGAGCTTCTCGCGCAGCGTGTAAGTGTGGGTGCCGGGCTTGTCGTAAGTGATCTTGTCCATGGCAATCGTGCCGTCGGCAGCGTTAGTGCCCTTGGCGACGACCTTGTTACCCTCGACGAGCTCGAAGGAGAACTCGCCCTCCTTGAGGTCGCGCCCGGTCAGGACCTTGGTCGCGGTGATCTGGTCCTCGACAGGCTTCACGCTATAGGTGTTCTTGAACTCGGTCTCGCCCGAGGTCTTTTCAACGTCGGCCTTAAGCTCGCCCTTGGCGTTAACCGTCACAGTCACCTTGAACGTGGCAACGTTCTTGCTGTAGGTAATGCCACCGGCGTCGCCCTTGACCTCGCGGACCTCATAGGTGTACTCGCCCGGCTCGGCATAAGTAATCTTGCCAAAGTTAATGGCTGCCTTGCCCTTGTCGAGATCGGCATTGGTCACAGTTACGGTCGCGGGGTCGGGCATCGGGGCATTGTTGTCGGACGTCGCGGAGAGCTCAAACTCAAACGCATCCGTATCCGCCCACTTGCGGCCCTCGAGCACCTTGGTCAGACCAAAGTCAGTCTTGGTATCCACCGTTGTCGGCTTGGTTGCAAGGCTAAAGATAATCTTGCCGTTGTTGCCCAGGTGCGAATGCACGTGCGTGGAAGTCGCAACGGAGGAAAGGTCATTCCACCTGGGGTTAAGCACGTCGCGCGCGGTCTCGGTCTTGTTACCGTTCGCCTCCACATCGTCCTTGGTGGTATGCAGCTGGTCGATATAGGCCAAGCGCGCGGTTCCCTTATTAAAGGACCAGTAGCCGCCATCATTGACCAGAGCGCCGTCGTAGCTGGCGATCTCGTGCCCCTCAAACTCCACAACGGCATAGTCGTCCTTCGGCTTGCGGTTTGCGCCCATCGCCACAAACTCGTCCTTGTAGTAATAGACGTCGTTGCCCTGCGGCTTTACCGTCGTGCGCTGGGTGCATTCCTTGTCCGTGTAGATAGGCGTGATTTTTTGGAAGTAATAGTAGCTGTTGGTATCGGCGGGCTCAAACTCGGCGACAACATCGCCCAGCTCGCCACCCGACCACTTGTTGGCCAGGAAGTAGACCGTCTGGTTGTCGGCACCCTTGTGTTCATCGATATACTTCTTGAGTCCGTCATCGGGCGTAAACAGGTTGTTACGCGCGGCGTCCTTGACGCTCGAGGTGTATTTAATCTGAATAGGCTTGATGTCATTGAGTGACGTGCGCTCAAAGATCCCGTTTTCCATGTCCACGTGATAGCGGATCAGCGGAATCAGCGATGCGGGAATCTTGACCGTCACGATATCGCCCTGCTGCGCATTGGCAGAGCGCTCGACGGTGATGACCAGGTCCCTGGCCACGCCCGAAAACTCGTACGTGTCCGTATTGCCCTTGGTTGTCTTGGTCGCCCCATCAAAGGTGACGCCATTAATCTGAGCGCTAACAAACGCATCGACCTGCATAAAGTCGCCCAGTTCATCACTGAAGGTGATGTAGCCGGACTTGCTCTCGTCGTAACCATCCTCGATCTGAGTGGGAGAGCCCTTGCCCGAGGTGATAGAGCTCGAGATATCATCAAACACCTTCTTGAGCTCATCGGCGTTCGACGCAGCCTTGTAGAAATCGGAATTCTCGGTGCGCTTACCAAGCTCATTGGTTGTATAGGACGTGGCGTTTGGATAGTTGCTCGACACGGCGTGCATGAACTTGTTTTCGTTGCTCGTCCAGTAGTTCGTAGGATCGGCAGCGGGATTCGCACCATTAAAGATGCCGATCGTATAAATGTCGGCACCTTTATTCTTGAGACTCTTGGCGCTTTTGACGGCGCTATCGGCAACACTTGCTTGGAATCCACTAGAACTCGTAGGTGAACCATCAGCGAAGAAGACAACGATCTTCTTGGCGTCGGCGCGACCAGACGAAAATACCCCATCAGCCAGCTGTAAGCCATAGTCGGCGCGCGTGGCGCCATTAGGACTGATGGAGTTGACCGTACTCTTAAGGCTCGTCGCGTCATCGCCCGTGCAGGGCGTCAGCTTCTTCATGGTCTGCGAGTAGTTGTACCTATACCCCGACTCCCAATACGTGTCGTTGCCGACCCAATCAGCCCTACTTCCCGCAAACTTTACGATGGCAACCTGATGCTGCTTGGAAGCATCGATCTTTGCATTCTGCTCGGCAATGGCGTCGATAAAGGAACTGGCAGCGTTCTTAAGTGCGGTGATGCGTTTGGTCTGATCGTTGCCGCCCATGCTCTCATCCATCGACCCGGAGGCATCAAGCACCATCACGATATCGAGCGGTTTAGTGACCAGCGACGTTGTGTCAGAAGTCGAAGACATCGTGGAGAGCGTCGTCACAAAGTCGGACTTTTCGTCCTGCGCTGGCTCGACCGTCTTGTCCGTCCAGATTCGGCCTACATAACGTGTCGTCTGGTCCTGCTCGCCGCCCGACGCCCAGTACTGCCAGCGGCCGGTGGTGTCAGGGTCGACCATCTTTTCGCTCACCGTCGGTCCGTCCATTCCGGTGCTGGACCTGGCGTTGGCCTCGGGCAGCATGGCAAATGCTGCAGCCGGCAACACCAGCACTACGGCCAGTATCACCGCCAAGAGACCCCTCGTGTACTTACTCATCGCGTCTCCCTTCTCGCGGTCTCAGACCTTGCAACAGCCTAAAGTTACGAAATGAGACACAATTAGGGCAGGTGACACATGTTCCAGATTCGGTTTTGGGCGTGAGACAAATGTCTCACCAAAGTTGAGACACGGCGTTTTCGCAGGAAAACGGGTGCGACTCGGAGCCATCAGGCAAAAATGACCCACTTTCCTCCGTCCCCGGGGGACCAGAAGCTGTTACCAATACGGTGCCATTTCAAAACTATGCCGGATTACGGGGCTGAAGTCAGAACCCTCATCCATACCTGCGATTATTAAAAAACGGCAAGCTGTCTAACTGCGGTTTTGGTTTCGCGATTTTCGGTATGGTCGGGGGTTCGGAACCCAGCCCCGTAATCCGGCATAGTTTTGTTCGCTGTGACTCGTGCGCGTACCTACGTGCGGGGCCGGTGGGGCATTTTTGCCCCACCGGCCCCTATTCCACCGCTATTCCGGCTTGGTTTCTACTGTGGGAGTCTTGTCCGCTGCGACTGGGGTGCGAGCAGTGTCCATAGTCAGGCAGTGTTTGGGACAGCTCTCGACGCACTCGCCGCACACCACACAAGAATACGGATCGATCGACCACGTTCCGCCCTTGCGATCGACCGCGAGCGCGCCCGCCGGGCAGCGACGCGCGCACATGCCGCAGCAGATACACACGTCCATGTCGTTAACGATATGTCCGCGCAAGCGCTCGGGTGCCGCGAGCTTCTCCTGCGGATAGCACACCGTTACCGGCTGCTTGACCATAGAACCCAAGGCCGTCTTGGCAAATGTCAGCAAACTCATGCCGCGCCTACCTTTCCGTACAGCTAATGCAGGGGTCGATGGTCAGGATAATCATGGGCACGTTGGCAAGGAGCACGCCCTGCAGCGCATGCGTCAGACCCGCCAGGTTTTGCGACGTCGGCGTGCGCACGCGAAAACGGTCCAGGTTCTTGGTGCCGTTACCGCGCACATAGTAATACGCCTCGCCGCGCGGCTGCTCAATCACAACCTCGCCGCGCGCGCCGTCGGCCGGTGTGAGCTTGGTACGCCCGCCGATGCCGTCGTGCGGAATCTTGCCGACAAGCTCCTTGATAATGTCCATGGCCTGCGTGACCTCGGCGCAACGCACCTGGCAGCGGGCATAGCAGTCGCCATCGGTAGCAACGATGGGCTCAAACGCAGCCAGATCCGCATAGGCACCGTCGTCAAACATGCGCACGTCGTAATCCACGCCCGATGCGCGCCCAAACGGACCGACCATCGAAAGCTCCAGTGCATCTTTCTTGCTGATCACGCCCACGCCATGCAGGCGCTCGCCGCAGCTGGCGTCGTCCAAAAACGTATGCACCAGGGTCTCGTAGTCGGGGCGCATGGCGTCGAGCGTCTGGACAATGCCCGCCAGCTCGGAGTCCTCAATGTCGTGCTTAAGGCCGCCGATCTCGTTAATCGAAAGGATCACGCGGCCGCCGCAGGTGCTCTCGAAGATCTTGAGAATCTGCTCGCGCAGGGTCCACGACCGATAGAACAGCGCCTCGAAGCCAAAAGCATCGGCGAGCAGGCCCAGCCACAGCAGGTGCGAGTGAATGCGCGAAAGCTCGTGCAAAATGGTACGGATATACTGCACGCGGCCAGGCACCTCGATGTCGAGCATGCGCTCGCAGGCGCTGGCATAACCGCAGCTGTGGCCCACGGCGCAGATGCCGCAGATGCGCTCGGCGATGTAGCCAAACTGGTGCATGTCGCGCTTTTCGGTGAGCTTCTCGAGTCCGCGGTGCACAAAGCCGATCTGCGGAATTGCCTCGAGAACGCGGTCGTCCTCAATCACCAGGTCCAGATGAAGCGGCTCGGGCAGCACCGGGTGCTGCGGGCCAAACGGAATAACGGAGCGATGTGCCATGGGCCTTACGCCTCCTTTTTCTGCTTGTCGCGGGCGGCCTTGGCGGCAAGCGCCGCGCGGACCTTGGCTGCTTTCTCGGGATCCATGGCAGCGAGCTTTGCCTCCATCTCGGCAGCCTTGAGCGCGGCCTTCGCAGCAGCCTCATCGTGCTGAGCATCGGAGCCCGCGGCATCGCCGGCGCTTGCAGCGCCCTCCCCTGCAGCAGCCGCAGCAGCGGCGGCCTTTTCGGCCGCGGCCTTGCGCGCCTTGGCCTCGGCAGCAGCGCGGACCTTCATGGCCTTCTCGCGCGCAGCCTTCACCTCGGGCGTGATAACGCTCATGGGCTCGGCCGTCGAGACCTGGTAGAAAAAGCCCTTAAAGTCGATTTGCATATCGGTGATGGCAAGGCCAAACAGGTCGTGTGCCTCGTTCTCAAACGGGAACACCGCCGGATAGTACGAGCTGATGGACGGGATCTCCTGGTACTGATCGATGCCCTCGATCACCAGATTCTCAATCGCATAGCTACCGTCCTGCGCAATGTGATCCAGGGCGGCGCGGACGTTGATAAACGTATAGACCAGGCGATACGAACCGTCGTCCACGCAGCGCTCGGCGTGCATCTGCACAAAGCGCGCGCCGGCACCCCTGAGCGCCTGCACATGCGGCAGCAACTCATCGATCCCGACGGTGGTATAGATTGCCTTTTGCATTACTCGGCCTCCTTTGCAGCGGCGGGCTCGTCGGCAGCGCCGTCAGCAGCGGCGTCGGCGCCGGCCCCATCCCCGGCCCCCGCAGCGGCCACAAACCCGTCCTCGCCCAGTTCAACGCCACCGTCCCAGGTAGCGGCGCCGCCCACGGTGAGCGGATCGCCGCCGGCGCGCATCATGGCCTCCTTCTGGTCCAGAATGCCGCACGCCTCCACGATGGCATCGATCACCGTCTCGGGGCGAATGGCGCACCCGGGCGCGTACACGTCCACGGGGATCGCGCGGTCCACGCCGCCGATCACGTTATAGGCATCGCGGAACACGCCGCCCGAACACGCGCAAATGCCGCACGCCACCACGCACTTGGGCTCGAGCATCTGGTTGTAGATCTGGCGCACGACGGGCAGATTCTGCGCGTTGACCGAGCCCGTCACCAAAAAGATATCCGCATGCTTGGGGTTGCCGGTGTTGACCACGCCAAAGCGTTCCGCATCGAACAGTGGCGTGAGCGAGGCCAGCACCTCGATATCGCATCCGTTGCAGCTCGAGCCGTCGTAATGAATAACCCACGGCGAGCGCGACATTTTATGTTCCATGGATGCCGCCTCCTAAATAAACACGTCGACGAGGATGGGCATAAGGTTGAGCAGGCCAAACACCAGCGCCACGCCCCAGCCGAGCTTAAAGCAGCTGCGCCAGGTGCTACGGGCAAAGGTGTTGTCGATCAGCACCTCGACAAAGTACGTCGCGGCCATCACGACCAGGGCGACCACCCAGCTCACCGGGTTGTCCCAAACAAAGAACATGCCCACCCACATCAAAAACAGCACGGTCTCGCACCAGTGCATGAGGGTCATCTTTGCCAGCGTGCCGCCGCTCATCTCGGTGGCGACGCCCTGGACGATCTCCTGATGCGCGTGATGCGAGTACGAAAGATCGAACGGCGACTTGCGCAGCTTGATGGTAAGCACCGCGAGCAGCGCGAGGAAAATGGGCGCGCTGTACACGACGATGGGGGCCGACTGCCCCGTCACGGCGATGGAATCGAAGCTATCGGTAGCAAGGTACAGGCCCACGCTCATCAGCAAAACGGCGGGCTCGTAACTCATGACCTGCAGCAGCTCGCGGTCGGCGCCAACCTGGGCAAACGGGCTTTGTGTCGAGGCGGACGCCAGCACCACAAAGATCGCGGCAAGCGTCACCATAAAAGCGCACAGCAGCGTGTTGGAGCCCGACACAAAGATGCCGCCGCCCACGACGGTAAAGATGAGCGCGCACGCCATGTAGGTATCGTCCATGGTGTTTACGCTGGCAGGGGCCTTGCGCAGCAGCTTGGCAACGTCGTAGAAGGGCTGCAGCAGGCGCGGGCCCACGCGGCCCTGCATGCGGGCGGACAGCTTACGGTCGATGCCGTCGATCAGGCCGCCCACAAGCGGCGCCAGCAAGGCAAACGCCACGGTACCAATAAAGATGCCCACGACGCCCGAACCTTCAAAATACTTGCCGCGCAGCACCGAGGGCGCGCTCATGGCAAGCCGCTCGGGTCCAATCCACGCGCAACACAGCAGCGCAAACAAGATAATGCTGCAGCACACGACGCTACCCGCTGGGCCAATACGCTTCTCGCCAAGGGCGTCCTCCGAGTACCAATTGCGCTTTTCGGCCTTCACCTCGCGACCCATCGAACCGCGGAAATGGCGATATTTGTCGGTTCCCACACCCGAAAGATATACGTTGACGTGCGGCTTATTGCTCACGCGGAATGAAGTCAGCAGCACCACGGCGATAAACGCCACGATAACCACCATCAGATACATGGCGTCCTTGCCAATAACGTACGGTACGCGGCCAAACACCATGGCCAAGTAAGGCGACACCAGGCCGCTCGAGATGAGCGGGAACGCCACGCAGCACAGAATCAGTAGCGCGGCGATGGTGTTGAGCGCCATCCATTCGGTCTTATGGACATTGACCTCAACGTTTTGAGCCGTGGGGTCGACGCCCGAAAGCTTGGCAAGCCACTTGCCCCAGAAGTAAAACGTCGCGGCCGAGCCAAAGGCCAGCACCATGATCATGAGCACGTTGCCGGTCTGCGCAAACGCCACCAGGGCGCCCCACTTAGACACGAGCATGCCAAACGGCGCCACAAACATGCCCATGATGCCCAGCATCATCAGGCGCGTCAGGTGCGGCATGCGGCTGAACATACCGTCCATGTCCTCGATATTGCGGCTGCCGATATGATGCTCGGCCGTGCCCACGCACAGGAACAGCAGCGACTTTGCCACCGTATGGAACAGGATCAGGAAGATGGCCGCCCATACGGCCTCGGGCGCGCCGACACCCAGGCAGGCACTGATGAGACCCAAGTTGGAAATGGTGGAGAACGCGAGCACGCGCTTGGCATTGCTCTGCGAGATGGCCATGAGAGCGGCGAGCAAAAACGTGATGGCACCCACACTCGTAACCATAAAGCCGGTCACGGGATAGATGGCATAGAGCGGGCTCAGCTTGACCATCAAAAACACGCCGGCCTTGACCATGGTTGACGAGTGCAGCAGGGCGCTCGTGGGAGTGGGGGCAACCATAGCACCGAGCAGCCAAGTGTGGAACGGCATCTGTGCGGCCTTGGTGAGCGCGGCGAGCGACAGCAGAACGACCGGCATCACCAGCAGCGCGGACTGCGCGGTACCGGCGCCGGAAAGCTCGATCATACCCGAGATGGTCAACGGCATGCCGTTAACGTGCAGGTACATGAGTCCGGCCAAAAACGCGATACCGCCCAGCATGTTGAGGATGATCTGGGTGAAGGCGTTCTTGATGGCCTCGGGCGTGCGCGTGTAGCCAATCATGAGGAACGAGCACACGGTGGTGATCTCCCAGCCGCAGAACAGCCACTCAAGGTTGTCGCTCGTCACGATGACGAACATGGCCGAGAGGAACAGGAACATGAGCGCCAGGAACTGCGGGCGACGGTCGGGCGCGGTCTGCCCGCGCAGCGCGGCCTCGTGCTCGTCGTGGGCCTGGAAGTCCTTCATGTAGCCCAGGGCATACACGCAGATTAGGCTGCCGACGATGCCGACGGCGAGGACCATGATCACGCTCATGTAGTCTAGGTAGAGCGGCGTCGCCGTGACGGCTTCGGCCGCAGGCAGCGTCATGGCTGCAAAGGCGAGCGAGCCCGCCAGCTGGACTATGCCGAGCACCGTGGTGAGCGCGTTCCTATATTTGTATGCGTTGTACAGGATGACGGCGCACAGGATGACATCGATGGCGGAGATGATGATCGAGAGCGTAGACGAGGTGCCGGGGGCAACCTCAAAGCTCTGCGGGCCCGTGCCAAAAAACATGACGGCGACTACAACTGTCACCGCCATAATGATGCCGGAACCTATGAGCCCCACCGCATCGCGGGCGCGGTCACCGCGCGCAAGCAGCATGCCCAGCGCCGGTACCAGCGGAAACAGGGTAAGGAAATACAGTAGCGTCATACCATCACTCCCCCATGCAAAAACGCTGCAATTGTTTAACGTTATAGCTCAATTGAGGAGTAGCGGCGGCAGGTTTTCGGTCAACTGGGGAGTTTTAGGCGTACGGGGCAGTGAGCATGTCCGCATTGGAGTAATGGGGCAGCACGTCTCTGTCACTCCGGTGAGCGCAAGAGGCGTATCGCGCGGTTTATTGACCGCTTGGGAGGATGTCCCGGGGGCCCGCGCCCACTCGCGGTATTGGCGCGGTAAGAAAAATGCGCCCCCGTGGGCGCACCATCCCGTTTGCTATTCCGCCTTTTTAACGCGCGGCTTGCGACCGCGCGGCTTATCGACCAGTGCGGACTCACCGCTCTCGCGGTACTGACGGCACCAAGCCTTGACCGAAGACTCGCTGGGAATCTTGTGTTTGATCATGGCCTCGCGAACCGTTAAGCCGTTTTCCAAGCGGTCCTTGACCACGGCGAGCTTAACTTCGTACGAATAGGTGTGATGATGCGAACCGGCGTTGAGAACGGCGTCGGCACCGCCCACAGCATACGCGCGGGCCCACTGACGAGCCGTGGCCTGGGGAATGCCAAGCTCCGCGGCGAGGGCGCGATGACCGACCCCCTCTTGGAGGATCTCGACGGCGCGCTGTCTAACCTCGGGCGCATGCGTGCGAGTCCTAGTTGCTTCCGACATACCTGCCACTTCTTAGCCTTAACCGTTAATCTGCTTTCTTACGTGCAAGTTAGATAGTAGCATTTTACTGTTTGCTCAAAGCAGTTAATTAAAGTAGACGCGGCGTTATCTGGGCATTTGGCACCAAATTACGACATTTCTTTATCGATTATTTACGCTGGTAGCTGACTCGCAGCTAATCGTCATTCGCTTGTCAACAAAATTGGCATCTCTTTACATCCTTTGGTATAGAGGATATAGTTATTAACCCCTCCCCCAATAATTTTGAGTGATCTGCAAGGCAGTAGACGTCCTCACTCCTCATGATTACCGCGCATTGCCATCCACCGGAGCAAAACAAAAAGGGCGGGACCTGCTGCGCTTGCAGGCCCCGCACCGATTGACACCCGACGGGACACAGCCGGGCGAGACGGATCCGTGCTACCGTCCCGCCTGGCCGCGATGTTCAACTACAGCTCGTTGGCCGCGTGATATGCCGTGCGAATGGCGCTCGCAATGTCGGCGGTGCGCTCGCCCGAGCAGTCGCCCACGCAGGTCACGGGCACCGTCACGCCATCCAGGTCAAACGCGTTGGCCTTGGAGCCCACGGCCATCACCACGTAATCGCAGGCGATCTTCACCGGCTCCTCGGCGCCGTCCTCGGTAGTGCGAATGGCCTCCACGCCCTCGTCGGTAATGGCGGTCAGACGGGTCTTCACGTGCTGCTCCACGTTGTGCTCGGCAAAGTCGCTCATGATCAGCGGCAGAATGGTCTCGGACTCGCCCGCGGCAATCTTGTCGAGCATCTCCACGATCGCCACCTCGCAGCCATGCTGCAGCAGGTACTCGGCAGTCTCGGTGCCCACCAGGCCACCGCCAATGACGGCGACGCGCCCGCTGAGCTCCACCTTGCCGGCCAGCACGTCCCAGCTCGAGACGACCTTCTCCGAGTCGGCGCCCGGAACGGGGATGACCACGTCGTGTGCGCCCACAGCCACAATCGCGGCGTCGGCGGCGTTGAGGTCCTCAGCGGTAGCGGCATGGTTGAGCTCAACCTTCACTCCCAGGCCGGGCAGAATCTTCTCGTAGTACTCAACCGAGCGCATGATCTCGTCCTTGCGCGGAGGCGCGGCCGCCAGCACAATCTGGCCGCCCAGATGATCGCTCGCCTCGTAGACGGTCACACCGTAGCCGCGCTTGGCCGCCACGCGTGCGGCCTCCAGGCCGGCAATACCGCCGCCCACCACGGCGATCTTCTTGTCGCCCTCGCCCGGCTTGATGGCGATGGTCGCCTCGTCGCCGTTCTCGGCGTTGAGCACGCACGAGATGTACTTGCGATTTTGAATCGCGTCGACGCAGCCCTTGTTGCAGTTGAGGCACTCGCGGATGGGCTCACCCGTAGCGGCCTTCAGCGCAATGTCGGGGTCGCACATGAGCGAGCGGCCATAGGCGATGATGTCGGCCGCGCCGTCTTCCAGAATCTTCTCGCCGGCCTCGACCGAGACAACACGGCCGACGGTTGCCACCGGCACGGAGACCAGGGCCTTGACGCGCTCGGCCACGGGCAGCGTCCAGTTGTAGGGCATGGCGCCCATGGGCGGAATGGTATCGCCCATGTTGCCGGTGTGGTTGGCCTGCGCGACCTGGATCATGTCGATGCCGGCGCCCTCGAGCAGCTTGGCGAACTCGCAGGCCTCGTCGGGCTGCAGGCCGCCCTTGCCGCGCGGCGTGCCGTCGGGGTTCTCCATGATCACGGGGAGCTTGTACTCCACCATCAGCTGCGGCGCGGCTTCCTTAATGGCGGCGACGACCTCCAGCGCGTAGCGGACGCGGTTCTCGAACGAGCCACCGTACTCGTCGGTGCGTTGGTTGAGGATGGCCGAGCACAGCGAACCCACCAAGCGGTCGCCGTGGACCTCGATGGCGTCGATGCCGGCCTGCTGCGCGCGAGCGGCCGAGGCGGCGATGGCCTCCTTGATCTGGGTGAGCTGCTCTACGCTCGCCTCGTTCACAAAGTGCTGCATGTCGTGATGCAGCTTGGCGTAGGCCTGGTTGCGGATCTCGTTGGACTCGGCCATCTTGGCGGCAAAGGTTTCCTCGTCGCCGGCGGCCTTGGCCTCCTGCGCGGCCTTGGCGGCGGCCATGGATCCCATGACCATGCGGCCGACACCGGGCACATCGTACTCGGGGTGGAACAGCTGCAGCGCGACCTTGGCGCCGTGCTTGTGGACGGTGTCGGCCAGGGCCTTAAACGTGGGGATCTGGGCGTCGGTCGCCAGCTTGGGCGTGGGGCTTGCGGTCATAACGGGAGCGACGTCGCCGATGACGATGTAGCTCACGCCGCCACGGGCCAGGCGCTCGTAAAAAGCCAGGCTGCGCTCGCCGATGGAACCGTCGCGCTCCTCGTAGCCGGTGGTCAGCGGCGGGAACATAATGCGGTTTTTGAGCTCAAGGGGGCCAACCGTAATGGGCTGGAGCAGCTTGGATGCAGGTGCGGTCATGGACATTCCTCTCTTGTAGGCGCGGCGGCGATGATGCCGCGTAGTTGTCTAGAGGATATTGCATGGGGATACAACAGCGCAACGGAAATCGGCGGACAGCAGGTAGCGGCAGGTGGATGGGGATGGGCGGGGCGGCCCGTCGGTTTATCTCAATCTGTAACAGCTAGGCCCACTTTTGACCCCTACCTGTTGCAGATCGAGACAAACCAAACCCGCCTGCTAGAAAATCTCAATCTATAACAACAACTCGGCAAAATCCGTCCCTCGTGTTACAGATTTAGATAAACGGAGCCCGGCTGCCGAAAAATCTCGTTCTGTAACATCTATCGGCCAAAAACGGCCCCACGTGTTACAGATCGAGACATTCCCCTCGGCCCATCCTCAACAATCTCAATCCGTAACATCTAGGCCCGCTTTTGACCCCTACCCGTTACAGATTGAGATTTTGTTTGAGATTTGCCGAGGGACTATATCCACGCGTCATCGAAGCCACTGCGACAGAGGTGCGACATTACTGCGACAGAGGTGCGACATTACTGCGACAGAGGTGCGAAATAGATCGACCACCTTACCTTATCGTGTAGAACTGTTTTGGGTCGTTATGGGATGAGCCGTGCCATTCGAGCAGCCCGTCTTCCTCAATTAACTTACCAAGCACCCGGCTTGCTGTGCGGCGATTTCTCCCGATGTGCGCTGCAAGCTCCCTTGCTGTCACCCTTCCGTTCGCAAAGGCCAACCTGACGGCGGCGAGCTCATACTCCCCCAATGAGGCGATCACCTCCGGTGATACCTTGTCCTCGAGAGCCTCGCTTCTCCTTACGGTTCTGGCAACGATATTGTTCTCAAGCGTTAGCTGAACCCTTGCCCCATCAGGTTCCGTGTAGACCGGATCATTGAGCAGAGAGTTTTGCATCTCGGTATAAATGCGCTTGACGCCCTCGTTTAGCTCCCGAACCCAACCGAATTCAACCAGCGTGCGCGCGATGCGTGGGTTGCGCGAGTAACGAGTGGTCCTCATGTTGTCGAGCGTCACGATATTGGGAAGCGCGCCTGGACTGATGATTTCCAAACGGTCGTCGAACATCGAGACCCGGATGTAGTCGCCGCGGAACGAGTAGTCGCGATGTGTCACCGCGTTGACCAAGCCCTCGAACCAGGCGAACTCAGGATACTCAGGCACGGTCTGGAATTTCCCGTCGGGCCCCAGGAACTGAAATTCGCGGAGCATGCTCGAGATGAGTTCGTAGGCGTCTTGGATCACCTTAGGCAGCGGCCCACAGAAGCTTCGTTCTTTCGTGATGTTGAGACGCTCGCCCGTCTCCATTTTGACGCCGTCGTAGCGCAGGACACGGACTCGCGCCTGTGGCATCATCGCGGACGGATCCAGCGCGAATAGCAGGGCTCCAGCAACGGTCAGCTTTCCGTCACGCATAAAACGACGACTTCTAAGGACCTGCTCGTCGGAAACTTCGGTTCCAAGAATCCCTTTGTAGCGATCAAGCACTTCATGGTCCACGTCATCTAGGGAGGAATCCTCAACAAGCTCGTCCTCGAAGATTCTCTGCCCCCTATCGTACTCGAGGGCAAATACCTGTTCGCGGCTGAGCCTCACGCTCTTGTCGTCCTGCCGCAAGAAAACCTCGCCGTCGCTCATGCGAGCAACAGAGTGGTTGGTCGAGGCATCGATGTCCAAAACGAGAACGAGGTCCTCCTCGCCCGAAGAATTGACCACGGGGATTCGGTCTTTGCGGACAATAGGGGTCGGCGTGCAAGTCGTAAGCGCAGCGCGCTCGAATTTCTCAATGTCGCGCGCACCGTTACGCTTGAAGCCCGTTACCTCACCATTATCCTCGATACCGATAACGAGCTTGCCTCCCGCCGAGTTGGCGAATGCACTAATATGCTTCGCAATCTCCTTGTCATCCTTGCGGGCGCTCTTTCGATCGAAGTACTGATTCTCCCTGAGAGTGGAAAATAGAATCACATCGTTTGTCGCGATGGGTTGCTGCATTGCCGCCTCCTTACATGGCTCCATAAAGAAGTGTAAGTCAAAGGCATCGTATAGACGGCCCCTACATAGCGGCCCCTTTATTGTTTTTAAGACGTCACTGTTTCTAGTTAAGGATCGTTAAGGGTCGTCGCAGCTCCTTCCAATTGGAATCTATCAATCGACAAGTCAATCCATCCAGCCCGTGATTATCGATAGCCCGTCCGCCTCACATAATAAAAAGAGTCAAGATTCACTCATAAAGGAGAGCAACAACAAAATCTCAATCTGTAACAGCTACTCGGCAAAATCCATCCCTCGTGTTACAGATTTAGACAAACGGGGGCCGGCTGCCGGAAAATCTCGATCTGTAACATCTAGCCGTCCAAATCGGGTCTACGCGTTACAGATCGAGATTTTGTTTGAGAGGTTGAGAACCGTGCCGAAAACATGGTCGTCAGATAACAAAAAAGCTCGCCGGCTAGGCCGACGAGCTGCAAGTTCTTGGTCGCGGGGGCAGGATTTGAACCTACGACCTCCGGGTTATGAGCCCGGCGAGCTACCAGACTGCTCCACCCCGCAATGTCTGGGCGCCTCATGTGCGCAAGAAAGAATATTACGCGGGAGTTCGGTAAACGGCAAGGAAAATCTCGTAGAGCATAATTCCTTCATATTTAAACCCCTCAGCCCCTATCACCGTAAACGAATCGCAGCCGAGCGCCGTCGACGGCACGTATACAATGGTGCGCGTCCTTTTATGCCAACACCGGGAGTAGACATGCTGCTCGCTATCGATATGGGAAATACCCAGACGGCCATGGGCCTGTTTGACGGAGACGAGCTGGTGCAGTCGTGGCGTATGCCCACCGACCGCTCCTATACCGCCGACGAGATCCACGTGCGCCTGATGGGTTTCTTTAAGATGTACGGCCTCTCGCTCGATGCGGTTGACGCGATCGCCTTTGCGGGCGTGGTGCCGCAGCTCTCGCGCGAGTGGCACGCCGTGGCCGACCGCATTGCCGCAGACGCCATTGTCATCGGGCCGCAGACGGCCGCCGTGACCAAGCTGCGCGCGGCGCGCCCCCAGGCCGTGGGCGCCGACCGCGTCGCCAACGCCGTTGCGGCCGAGACTTTCTACGGCGCGCCGGCAATCGTGGTGGACTTTGGCACCGCGACCAATATCGACGTCATCGATGAGGACGGTTATTACATTGGTGGGGCGATCGCGCCGGGCATCCGCATCTCCATGGACGCGCTTGCCACCCGAGCCGCCAAGCTCGCCAGCGTGCCGCTCGAGGCGCCCGAGCACGCCATCGGTCGCGACACCGAAGAGTGCATCAAGGTCGGCGCCGTGATGGGCGCTGCCGCCATGGCCGAGGGCCTGGTCGCGCGCATGAAGCGCGAGCTGGGCCGCGAGGATGCCACCGTTATCGCCACGGGCGGTCTCGCCGGCATCGTCGCCGATTCGACCGATGCCTTCGACGTGGTAGACGGCCAACTCACCATCAAGGGCATCTGCGAAATCTACCGCCGCATGCAGGAGCTGGGATAGAGTAAACGCCAGGTCGCAGCAACCAGCCGCCAATCCTATTCCTCAAAATCGAAAGATTTTCAGTTTTGAGGAATAGGGTGCTGACAACCCATTCCCCAGACAACAAGACCCTCCCCGGCACAGCCGAGGAGGGTCTTGTTGTCATCGCTATCTTTGAGCGCGGGCGCCTCGCGTTACAGTCCGCGAATCCGTACGGCCTCGGGCGGAAACTCCTGCTCGCCGGCGTCGGTCTTGATGGTCGCGCGGCCCCAGATGTCCAGGCCCGCAAACACACCGACCGCAAGCGGCAAGCCGTTGGGCGACACCGCCGCGACCTGACGACCCAACAGTGGCACCATGTCAAAGTACTCGCCCAGCACCGGAGCCAGCGGGCCGGCAGCGCCCTGTGGTGTGTTGGCGGCAACCGCCCAGGTGTCCACGCGGACCAGCACGGCGGCGGCCAATGCCTCGATCAGCGCCTCATCTGCCATATCCACACCAAGCTCACCCAGCGCCGCACGCTCAATATCAACCGTCATCGCGGCAAACATGCCCGCAGCACCGGCACCGCCGTTCACGGCAACACGCGCGAGTGACGTCTCAAACGCAGGCGCACCGCACACGATGTCACTCGGCCACTGGATACCCACTTTACCGGCAAGGCCCAGGCCCGGCGTCGATGCCGTGCCCACGAGCGCGTCCATCATGCCCATCGCGGCCACAAACGGCAGGCCGTGGAAGGCGTGCATATTCACATCGGGGCGCACGACCAGCGAAAACGTCAGCGATGCATCGCCCACGCTCCACGCGCACCAGCCCGCAGACATGCCCTCGCGGCCCGCATCACGCGCCGCGTCGAGCTCGGTACCGGCGGCAACAGCATTCATCTCGATCATCTACATGCGCCCCAATTCGCCCACGATATGGCCCACGCGGTCCTCGGGCCCCTTGACCTCGACGCCGTTGTAGCGGAAGAACCGCGCCGGATCGTGCATCAGATCCTCGAGCGGCACCAGCACAAAGTCGCGCTCGCCGATCAGCGGATGCGGCAGGCGCAGCTTTTTGCCCCCGTGGGTCTCGCCGTCCATCCACAGCAGATCCAGGTCGATGGTGCGCGGGCCGTTGGCCTTGGCCTTTTTGGAGCGGTCGCGGCCCAGCTCGGCCTCGATCTTCATGAGCTCGTCGAGCAGCACCAACGGCGCCAGCTCGGTCTTGATCTCGATGACGGCGTTGGCAAACGCGTCCTGACGCGTCTCGTAGGCCGGCTCGCTCTCGTAGATCTTGGAGGAGTTGGACACGCAGGTGAGTGGAATCTCGGCGATCATGTCGCGTGCGGCGCGGATGTTGTCACAGCGATGCCCCAGGTTGGAGCCCACGGCCACAAACGCGCGGCGCGGCTGCGGCTTGGCAACCGCCCAGTAGCCGTTCAGGAACTGCGCAAAACCCGCGGCGTCGTGCACGCGCACGATGTTGGCACCGGCCTGGATGGCGCCCAGGCACACGCCAAACGTAGCGGCATCGCGCTCGGCGGCCTCGGTCACGCCCGAGACGGCGCCCACAAAGCGCTTGCGCGATACGGCGCACATGAGCGGATAGCCCAGTGACGCCATCTTGGCAGTCTCGCGCTGGATGACGATGTCCTCGTTAGCCGACTTACCAAAGCCCGGGCCAGGATCGATGCAGATGCGGTCGCGCGACACGCCGGCGTGGATGAGCGTGCGGGCCTGGTCGGACAGAAAGCCCATAACGCGGCGCATGATGGGCGCCGAATCGGGCAGGGTGAAGCGGCGGAGCTGAGAGGTGGGCACATAGGCCTCCTCGCGGCGGGCGCTGCGGCGCATCATGGC